>NZ_JAELTL010000297.1:0-243 GCF_016428815.1 Serratia sp. ASV30
ACGGCGTACTGGGCACGGCGAAAACCGATGCCAATGGTGACTGGTCGTTTACCCCGACCTCCAACCTGTCGGAAGGCGAGCACCGCTTTACGGTCATGGCAACGGACGCGGCGGGCAACGTCAGCGATCCATCGAACACCTTTGTGCTGACGCTGGACTTCAGTGCACCGGATGCAAGCAAAGTGGCGATCACCGGGGTCGATGACCAGGTGGGCGCAGTGACGGGCAACGTGGTGACCGGTG
>NZ_JAELTL010000298.1:0-242 GCF_016428815.1 Serratia sp. ASV30
CAGGGTGCTCAACGCTACCTGGCCCGGAACCACATCCACCGTCACTTTCAGGTGCTCGCCCTCGGCGCTGGTGTTGCCGGCCGGGTCGGTCACCGTGGTGGTGAAGTCGTGCGCGCCGTTCACCAGGCCAGTGCCCGGGGTAAACGTCCAGTTGCCGCTGCCGTCCGCCACTACGCTGCCAATGGCGCTGCCATTGTCCAGAATGGTGACGGTGCTGCCCGCTTCCGCCTTGCCCGTGAAGG
>NZ_JAELTL010000299.1:0-242 GCF_016428815.1 Serratia sp. ASV30
TCGCATGAATTACTGCTTGGTCACTCTTCAAGACTTGATATTTTTTTGCTACCGAAGTAGCTGGATATCGTCTTGTGAGTGCCCACACAGATTGTCTGATAAATTGTTAAAGAGCGTTCGTTACCGGAATGTTTCTCGGTAACGCGGGAGGTGCATATTACGCTTTCCCGCTGAAGAGTCAACCTTTTTCTCTTACGAGACGCGGTGTTTTCACCGGGTTGCTTCTTCCTGGCTGGGCGACT
>NZ_JAELTL010000300.1:0-233 GCF_016428815.1 Serratia sp. ASV30
AGACCGGGCCAGTGGCCCCGGGCGAGACCACCGATGACCGTTCACCGACGCTGGGTGGCAAAGGGGAGCCGGGCAGCACGGTCACCGTGACCGACAATGGCAATACCCCTGTCTCTTATACACATCTCCGAGCCCACGAGACAGGAGGTATCATCTCGTATGCCGTCTTCGGCTTGAAAAGGGGGGGGGGGGGGGGGGGGGGGGGGGGGGGGGGGGGGGGGGGGGGGGGGGGG
>NZ_JAELTL010000043.1:0-47910 GCF_016428815.1 Serratia sp. ASV30
GTTCGTTACCGGAATGTTTCTCGGTAACGCGGGAGGTGCATATTACGCTTTCCCGCTGAAGAGTCAACCTTTTTCTCTTACGAGACGCGGTGTTTTCACCGGGTTGCTTCTTCCTGGCTGGGCGACTTGTTCGTCGTTGTTCCCGGTCAGTGGAGGCGCATTATAGGGAGTTCTCAGAAGGGCGCAACCCCTAAATTCAAAAAACTTTTCAAGCGCGGCTTTTTTCGGCAAAACGCTGCACAAGGCAGCATTTCTATCACTTTTCGTACTGGATGCGGCTGAATTCCTGGGAAAAACGGTCCACCTGCTGCCAATCTGTATATTCCACTTCTTTACTGGTATCCGTCTCTCCGCCGGTCATTTTCATGATAAAGCGGATCATGACGCGATCGAACCAGCGATAACGCGGATAACGCAGCGCGCCAGCGAACACGGCGCACTGCTTTGGCTGCCAAGGTGATGACAATAAGAACTTGCGGGTGTAGGCGTTGGTTTGCGGCGAACGCTTTTCCGGTTTGCGTGCCGTCAGGTTAACCGCGAAAAACGCGCTAGGCATCTGATTCAGCTGATCAGCGTGGCGCTTCACAAATCGGTGTAATGCCGTATTGAAATGCCCGTAACGTATCGACGCCCCTATAAGTACCTGTTGGTACTGCTCAAGCTCGATATGCTCTGCCTGCTGCAGATCGATAACGTCGCAGTTCAGGGTATCCTGCAACTGGTTAGCTATATAAGCAGCAATAGAATGCGTTTGTCCGTCACGGCTCGAATAGAGAATCAGTGCCTTCATGGCGTTACTCCTCGTAGATACATTTACTCACGCCAGAAAGTCGGTGTGAAGAGAACCAGCAGCGTAAACACTTCCAAACGGCCAAACAGCATGGTCAACACCAGTACCCACTTTGCCGGTGGCGGCATGGTGGTAAAGTTATCGGCGACAACGCCGAGGCCAGGCCCCAGGTTATTCAGCGTAGCCGTTACCGCGGCAAAGGCCGAGAATTCGTCCACGCCGGTGGCGATAATGGCCAGCATGCTGACGATAAATACCAATGCATAGGCGGAGAAGAATCCCCACACCGCTTCAAGAATACGCTCCGGCAACGCGCGGTTGCCTAATTTGATGGTGTAAACCGCATTTGGGTGCACCAGTCGCTTCAACTCACGCGACCCTTGCAGATACAGCAGCAGGATGCGAATCACTTTCAAGCCACCACCCGTTGAACCCGCGCAGCCACCGATAAAGGCAGAGCAGAGCAGGAGCATTGGCAGGAACAGTGGCCATTTGGCGATGCTGTCGGTGGTAAACCCTGCGGTGGTGGCCATCGACACCACTTGGAAGAACGCCTGATTGAGCGTTTCCAGGCCGCTTTTATATATACCGTGCCACCACAGAACCACTGTACACACCGCCACCAGCGTGAACTGTACGGCGATAAACATGCGAAACTCCGGATCGCGCCAGTACACTTTCAAACTGCGTCCGCTGAGCAAGGCAAAGTGAAGGCCGTAGTTACAACCGGAGATCAGCAGGAACACCGCGATAATGGTGTTGATGGTCGGGCTGGCGAAGTAACCCACGCTGGCATCATGCGTTGAGAAACCTCCAATAGCGATAGTTGAGAAGCTATGGCCGATAGCGTCGAACACCGACATGCCGGCGCCCCATAACGCCAACGCACAGGCCACCGTCAGCAGCACATAGATCAGCCATAGGGTTTTAGCCGTTTCGGCAATACGCGGACGCATTTTGTTATCTTTCAACGGACCCGGCATTTCTGCCCGGTATAGCTGCATGCCCCCGACGCCGAGGATAGGCAGTATGGCGACAGCCAGCACGATGATCCCCATCCCCCCCATCCATTGCAGCATCTGGCGGTAGAATAAGATGGCTTTAGGCAAGGAGTCTAACCCTACCAGGGTGGTGGCACCGGTGGTGGTTAAACCCGAGAAGGATTCGAAAAAGGCGTCTGTCAGGGAAAGATTGGGCCGCTCGGAAAACAGGAAAGGTAATGCCCCCACGCTGCCCAGTACGGTCCAGAACAACACCACAATCAGGAAGCCTTCACGCGGCTTTAATTCGTGCTTTTGCTTACGGTTTGGCCACCACAGCATCAAGCCAATGGTCACGGCTACAAAGAAGGTCTGGCTGAATGCCCGCCCCGCTCCGTCGCGGTATATCAATGCCACCAGGCCAGGAATAAACATTGTCCCGGAAAACAGGATAACCAGCAGGCCCACAATACGGGTTATGGCGCGAAAATGCATTTCAGCACGATCCTTAACAATTCAGTTGGTGGGAATTATTGCGATATAGGGACTAATTGCAAACTTCCACGGCTGAGATCGCGTAATTTATTCCCGAATGCCTCAGTACCCGTGGCCGGTAGCGCCAGATGTAACACCACGGCAGCACCGTAATCCCCATGCACAATCCGCCCTTCACTAAGCTGTAGCAAATTTTCTACCATTGCCAGCTGAGCATAGTCGCACTGCAAAGTATATTCGAGCTGCGGGACTTTATAGCTGACAACCAGCTGCTTGAGCGCCTGTTGTACGCCGCTACCGTAAGCCCGCACCAGACCACCGGTACCCAGTTTGATCCCGCCATAGTAGCGAACTACCACTGCGGTTATTTCACCGATCCCACTGCCCATTAGCTGGCTCAGGATGGGCTTGCCCGCAGTGCCGGAGGGTTCACCGTCATCGGAGAACCCCAACTGCTGCGAATCATTCGGTGCACCAGCAACAAAAGCCCAGCAATGGTGCCGGGCCGTTGGATGCTCGTCACGAATCTGCTGGATAAAGGCTTTGGCCGCCTCGACCCCACAGGTGGGTGCCAGCAGGGTGATGAAACGGCTTTTCTTTATCTCTTCACTGACGCTGATGACAGCGCCAGGAATGGGGTAAGGCTGCATCAGGCCAGGTTCAGATCGCGCGTCATATTCTCAATACGCTTTTCGTGGATCACGATATTGTCCTCAATGCGGATACCGCCGTAAGGTTTCAACGCATCGATACGATCCCAGGCAAAGTGTTTACTGAACTCGCCACTACGCCAAGGAGCCAACAGGGACTCAATGAAATACAGGCCCGGCTCAATGGTCAGCACCATGCCTGGTTGCATGACACGGGTGCAGCGCAGGAAGGGATATTTTGCAGGTGCTGCCAGATGAGTACCATTTTCATCCTGCATAAACCCGGCGGCATCATGTACCTGCAAACCAAGCGGGTGGCCTAAGCCGTGCGGCAGGAACGGACAGGTGATGCCTTGTTCGACCATCGCCTCTTCGCTGATGCCCGTTACCAGCTTATGATTTTTCAACAGTTTGGCGATGCGTTGATGCATCTGTACATGGTAATCCGTGTAGCGCACCCCGGCTTTCATGGTATCTATCAGCGCAAGCTGTTCACTGTTGAGATCTTTCACCAGATGGGCGAATGCATTGTCGCTCTGAGCCGCATAGGTGCGAGTCAGGTCGGCAGCGTAGCCGTTATATTCTGCCCCCGCATCGATCAGGAAGCTGCGGGATTCGTCCGGAGGTTGATGATCCAGCTTGGTGTAATGCAGCACCGCCGCATGCTCATTCAGGGCCACGATATTATCGTAAGGCACGTCCGTATCACGATGGCCAGTGGCGGTCAGATAGGCCAGGTTGATATCGAACTCGCTCATACCGGACTGGAAGGCTTCATGAGCGGCACGGTGCCCCATCACGGCCGTTTTCTGCGCTTCGCGCATGCAGGCCAGCTCATAGCCGGTTTTGATCGAGCGGCGGAAATCGAGGAAATTCAACACCGCTTGCGGGTTGATGTGCTCGGCCGCAATGCCAAGAGAGAGGGCCCGCTGTTGTGCATAGCCAATATAGCCTACACGCTCACGCTGCTGTGGCAGTTGGCTGGCGATATCATCGGCATTGGTCAGCGGCAACAGTTCAATGGATTTGGTCCAGAAGCTGTTGGGTAGCGGTTCAACGCTATGCCAGTAATCCACCGGGGAATAGAACCACAGCTTTGGTTTGTTAACGCCGTCCACCCACAACCAGCAGTTCGGCACCGACGTTACCGGCACCCACGCCTTGAAGTTGGCGTTCACTTTAAACGGGTAGCTGTGGTCGTCCAGAAAGACCCGTTGCAGCTCGCCTGAATGGATTAGCAATGCATCCAGATTGTTGCGCTCTAATACTTCACGAGCTCGTTGTTGCAGTGTTGCCAGGTGGTCGTTATACAAAGAAGCCAGCGTTTCCATCACAGTACCCTTATGCCCTCAGAACGGAATGAGCCATCTTAACACACTGATCCCACGCTCCAACCCCATCTCCTCTTGCATGAGGTGTGCTTCGCAAACCGCTGCAAACAGATTACATCCCTGGGCGATATGGCCGCTACGCGCCAAAGTTTCGCGCCCAAGGGTGAAAAATAACTTGATTTGGTATCAATCAATTAGCCATTTCCCCTGTGATCCGGTTTGCAAATATGCAATCTATTATTTGCAATTTATTAACATAAAAACCACACTCCTCATCATCTGGTCATACCAGATCATCTGCGCTGATTCAGGAGATCGACATGCTCTACCAAGGCGAAACATTACAAGTACACTGGCTCGACAACGGCATCGCCGAGTTGGTGTTCAACGCACCAGGCCCGATCAACAAGCTGGATACCAGCACCGTTGCCAGCCTGGGTGCCGCACTCGAGGTGCTGGAACAGCAAACCGAGTTGAAAGGGCTGCTGCTGCGCTCTGCCAAATCCGCATTCATCGTGGGTGCCGACATCACCGAGTTCCTCTCGCTGTTTGCCGCACCGGCCGAAAAGCTGCATGAATGGCTGGTGTTTGCCAATACCATCTTTAACCGGCTGGAAGATTTACCGGTGCCAACCATTTCCGCCATTAACGGATACGCGTTAGGCGGCGGCTGCGAATGTATCCTGGCGACCGATTTCCGTATCGCCTCTCCAGACGCACGCATCGGCCTGCCGGAAACCAAACTGGGCATCATGCCAGGATTCGGGGGTTCAGTACGTCTGCCACGCCTGCTCGGTAACGACAGCGCGCTGGAAATCATTGCCGCCGGGAAAGATATCGGTGCAAAAGACGCACTGAAAGTCGGCCTGGTCGATGCCGTGGTCGCACCGGAGAAGCTGGTGGAAGCCGCGCTGAAAGTGCTGCAACAGGCGATCGACGGCCAACTCGACTGGCGTGGTTACCGTCAGCCAAAGCTGGAGCCGCTGAAGCTAAGCCCAATCGAAGCGGCAATGAGTTTCACCACGGCCAAAGGCATGGTGATGCAAACCGCAGGTATTCATTATCCTGCGCCGATGACCGCAGTAAAAACCATCGAAGCCGCCGCCAGGCTTGGCCGTGACGAAGCGTTGAAACTGGAAACCGCCAGCTTTGTGCCTTTGGCCCGCTCTAACGAAGCGCGCGCCCTGGTGGGCATTTTCCTCAACGATCAGTTTGTGAAAGGCCAGGCGAAAAAACTGGCCAGAAACGTTGAAGCTCCGAAACAGGCTGCCGTGCTGGGTGCAGGAATTATGGGGGGCGGTATCGCCTACCAATCCGCGCTGAAAGGTGTGCCGGTGATCATGAAGGACATCAGCGACAAATCCCTGGCTCTCGGCATGAATGAAGCGGCCAAGCTGCTGAATAAACAGCTGGAGCGCGGCAAGTTGGATGGCCTGAAGATGGCACAGGTGCTGTCAACCATCCAGCCAACGCTGGACTATGCCGGTATCGAACGCGCCCAACTGATTGTTGAGGCCGTAGTTGAAAATCCTAAGGTAAAAGCGGCGGTGTTGTCTGAAGTGGAAGCCCTGATCGGCGAAGATACCGTACTGGCCTCCAACACCTCAACCATCCCGATCAATCACCTGGCAAAATCGTTGAAGCGCCCGCAAAACTTCTGCGGTATGCATTTCTTCAACCCGGTGCACCGCATGCCGCTGGTTGAGATAATCCGCGGTGAACACACCAGCGACAGCACTATCGCCGCCGTGGTGGCCTACGCCACCCGCATGGGCAAAACGCCGATCGTGGTCAATGATTGCCCTGGGTTCTTCGTTAACCGAGTGCTGTTCCCGTATTTTGCCGGGTTTAGTCAGTTGCTGCGCGACGGCGCCGACTTCCGTCAGATCGACAAAGTGATGGAGAAACAGTTCGGCTGGCCGATGGGCCCGGCGTATCTGTTGGATGTGGTCGGTATTGATACCGCGCACCACGCCCAGGCGGTGATGGCCAACGGTTTCCCTGAACGCATGAGTAAAAATTACCGCGATGCGATCGACGTGATGTTCGATAACCAACGCTTCGGCCAGAAAAACCAGCTGGGCTTCTACCGCTACAGCCAGGATAGCAAAGGCAAGCCGCGTAAAGATAACGACGAGCAAACCGACACTCTGCTGGCAACCGTGAGCGCGTCGGCCCAGACCTTCAGCAGTGAAGAGATCATCGCTCGCATGATGATCCCGATGATCAACGAAGTGGTACGCTGCCTGGAAGAAGGCATTGTGGCCAGCCCGGCAGAAGCGGATATGGCATTGGTTTACGGCATCGGCTTCCCGCCGTTCCACGGTGGCGCATTCCGCTATCTGGATACGCTCGGCACCGCCAATTACGTCGAGATGGCCCAGCGTTACGCTAACCTGGGGGCACTGTATCAGGTGCCAGCCGGTCTGCGTGCCAAGGCGGAACGTAATGAAAGCTACTACCCGGTGGCGACAGCAGCGCTGTCTGATATCTCCACTGG
The DNA here is from genome assembly GCF_016428815.1 of Serratia sp. ASV30. Lineage (NCBI taxonomy): Bacteria > Pseudomonadati > Pseudomonadota > Gammaproteobacteria > Enterobacterales > Yersiniaceae > Serratia > Serratia sp. ASV30. The sequence goes on from NZ_JAELTL010000043.1 coordinate 6,747, forward strand.
CCAACCGGCATGAGGTTATAAAGATGGAAAACGTAGTTATTGTTGATGCCGTACGTACGCCAATGGGCCGCTCAAAAGGCGGCGCTTTCCGCCAGGTACGTGCGGAAGATCTTTCCGCACATCTGATGCGTGCCGTGTTGAGCCGTAACCCGGCGCTGAATGCCGCTGAGATTGATGACATTTACTGGGGCTGCGTGCAGCAGACGCTGGAACAAGGCTTCAACATCGCCCGTAACGCCGCACTGTTGGCTGAGATCCCACATAGCGTGCCAGCGGTAACGGTAAACCGCCTGTGTGGTTCTTCCATGCAGGCCTTGCACGACGCAGCCCGCGCAATCATGGTAGGTGACGCTCAGGTCAGCCTGATCGGCGGAGTGGAACATATGGGCCACGTCCCGATGAACCACGGCGTAGACTTCCATCCTGGCCTGAGCCGCACCGTGGCAAAAGCGGCCGGAATGATGGGCCTGACCGCAGAAATGCTGGCCAAAATGCATAATATCAGCCGCGAAATGCAGGATGAATTTGCAGCCCGCTCCCACCAACGAGCCCATGCCGCTACGTTGGCTGGCTATTTCAAAAACGAAATTATCCCCACCACTGGCCATGACGCCGACGGCGTACTGACGCGTTACGATTATGATGAAGTGATCCGCCCGGAAACCACCGTTGCCAGCCTGGCAGCATTGCGCCCGGCGTTTGACCCGGTCAACGGCACCGTCACCGCAGGCACCTCTTCCGCACTGTCTGACGGCGCTTCCGCCATGTTGATCATGAGCGAATCCCGCGCCAAGGCACTCGGCCTGAAGGCGCGTGCCCGCATCCGCTCAATGGCGGTGGTGGGATGCGATCCTTCGATCATGGGCTATGGTCCGGTGCCTGCCAGCATACTCGCGCTTAAACGCGCCGGTCTGAGCGTACAGGATATCGATCTGTTTGAATTGAATGAGGCTTTTGCCGCCCAGTCGCTGCCCTGCATTAAAGATCTGGGGCTGCTGGAAAGCATGGACGACAAGATCAACCTTAACGGCGGTGCGATTGCCCTGGGCCACCCATTAGGCTGCTCCGGCTCCCGCATCTCTACCACCCTGCTGAATAATATGGAACGCCGTGACGTGCAGTTTGGTCTGGCCACCATGTGTATCGGCCTGGGCCAGGGGATCGCCACGGTATTTGAACGCGTTTAGCTGTGTCTGATTGGATGTCCCAAAAGGGCATCCCAAAGGTTTTGTTGCCGTACTTCCCGCCTGTCAGGGGCGGGTTTTTTTATGCCTGGAATTCGGCACCAATAAAAACGGGGCGGCACCTGGCCACCCCGTCTTTACTGCTGCACGTACAATCAGATGAACGCGAAAGCATCGCCAAACATGTGCGCTTCCAGCGCGCCACGCTCGGCGCAGAAACGCTCACGGGCAATTTTCGCCATCTCGAAACGACCTGCGATATAGATATCATGCTCCGCCAGCGAGCCAAAATCCTGCAACACGGCGCTCAGCACCGTACCACTGCGGCCACGCCAGTCGTCTTCCGGCTGTTCAACAACCGGAATAACCTTCAGATTTGGGTATTGCAGTGAAATCGCTTCCAGTTCGTTGAGATCATACAGATGCTTCAGCTCACGCCCACCCCAGTAGATAGAGATATCGCGATTGGGTTGCTGTTCCAGCGCGGTCAGTAAAATCGAGCGCGCGTAAGAGAACCCGGTACCACCGGCAATCAACACCAGCGGGCGCTCGCCCTCTTCACGCAGCCAGGCTTCACCATGCGGAATATCCACGGTGATGGCCTGCTCTTTCAGCACCCGATCCATCACCGCCATGGCATACAGGTTCAGTTCAGAAGCACCAATATGCAGCTCGATATAATCTTGCTGTGCTGGCGTCGAGGCCACAGAGAACGGGCGTTTATCACGCTCATCCATCACTACCATCAGGTATTGACCTGCTTTGAACGAAAACGGTGCCTCTGGCACCAAACGTACCCGATAAACGGTATCGGTAATGGCCTCTACGGAGGTCACTTTACAGCTCAGGATTGTCATGCGTTCCTCTGTCGGGTCATCACTGGCGCTAAAGCGTCGGTTCTCGGTCACTGAATATGGCGAGCTCATCCCAGATGTCATCGATGCGCGCACGCACCTTCTCATCCATCTTGATCGGACGGCCCCACTCTCGTTGGGTTTCTCCCGGCCATTTATTGGTGGCATCCAGGCCCATTTTCGATCCCAACCCGGAAATCGGCGAGGCGAAGTCCAGATAATCAATCGGCGTATTCTCCACTAAAACGGTATCCCTTGCCGGATCCATTCGGGTGGTTATCGCCCAAATCACATCATTCCAGTCACGCGCATTCACGTCGTCATCGCAAACGATGACAAACTTGGTATACATAAATTGGCGCAGGAAAGACCAGACCCCCATCATTACGCGTTTGGCGTGTCCTGCGTACTGTTTTTTGATGGTCACCACCGCCAGGCGATAGGAACACCCTTCCGGCGGCAGGTAGAAATCGACGATTTCTGGAAACTGTTTTTGCAGGATCGGCACAAACACTTCGTTCAGCGCCACTCCCATCACCGCAGGTTCATCCGGCGGGCGGCCGGTATAGGTCGAGTGATAAATCGCGTTGCGACGCTGGGTAATATGGGTCACGGTAAAGACGGGGAAATGATCGATCTCGTTATAGTAACCGGTGTGATCGCCATACGGGCCTTCCGGCGCCAGTTCCCCTTGCTCGATATAGCCTTCCAGCACGATTTCCGCACTGGCAGGAACTTCGAGATCGCAGGACAGACATTTTACCACTTCAGTCTTGTTGCCGCGCAACAGCCCGGCAAAGGCATATTCAGACAAGTTATCCGGCACCGGTGTCACCGCGCCCAAAATGGTGGCAGGATCGGCCCCCAGCGCAACGGCGACCGGGAAACGTTCACCAGGATGTTCCTGACACCACTCCTGATAATCCAGCGCGCCGCCACGGTGCGAGAGCCAGCGCATAATCAGCTTGTTCTTGCCCAACACCTGCTGGCGATAGATCCCCAGATTCTGGCGCTCTTTGTGAGGACCACGGGTAACCGTCAGCCCCCAGGTGACCAGCGGGGCGGCATCTTCCGGCCAGCAGTGCATCACCGGGATACGGCCGAGATCGACATCTTCCCCTTGCCACACCTGTTCCTGGCACGGGGCAGAGCCCAGCACCTTGGTCGGCATATTCAGCACTTGTTTGAACTTGGGGACCTTGTCGAACAGATCGCGAAAGCCCTTCGGTGGCTCTGGCTCTTTGAGGAACGCCAACAGCTTGCCCACTTCGCGCAGCGCACTGACGTCTTCCTGCCCCATCCCCATCGCCACCCGCTTGGGCGTGCCGAACAGGTTACAGAGCACCGGCATATCGTAGCCTTTCGGGTTTTCGAACAGCAACGCCGGGCCGCCCGCTCGCAGCGTACGATCGGCAATTTCTGTCATTTCCAGATAGGGATCAATCGGCTGGCTGATGCGTTTTAGTTCCCCTCTCTTTTCCAGCAACGAGAGGAAATCGCGTAGGTCACGGTATTTCATGCAAGCCATTACACCATTGATTTATAGAAGATTTAAACGATGAACCCTGAAAATCTCAAGGTGGCTCGACGTTTAATTAACTGGCTGATTTTAAGGCGTTTCACAGCAAAGGGATAGATTAACAAATTCTAGCCAATCTGCCCACATTAGCGCTACTGGTTTGAGTTGTCATCACAATGCTGAATCTGTAGGGGCGCCGCATGCTGCGCCCCTTCGGTTTAACAATGGCAGATGAACGGCACCAGAGAGCGCAATACCAAAGTGTCCTGATACTCCTGTATCTCTACCCCGTGGCGGAACACCTTGAAGCCCTGCTCCCTGGCGCTGAAGTAGCGCAGATCGTTGCCGCAGACGTGCAGCAGGCTGCCTTCACGCAGTGCGACAACCGACTCGCTCGGATTAACTGCACAGAACTCTGCCAGGCGCTCATCACGGGTTTCACCCATGTGGCCGCTGATATGGGCATCAATATAGTGTGGGTTGATCTGTAGCGGGAACAGCCCCAGCGCAGGCAACACGACGCTGTTGCGCACCGGCATATCATTGGTGGTACGGATGCTCGGCGTCGCCACGTTGCAGCCAGCGCTCCACCCCACATAGGGTACTTCACGCTCACGCACCGCACGCTGGATTGGCACAATCAGGCCATTTTCATGCAGCATCTGGTTCAGCATCCAGGTATTGCCGCCGCTGACCAAAATACACTCGGCCTGCGCGATCGCTTCTGCCGGAGACTCGGCATGATGGATGCTGGTGACCTTGATACCCAACGTCTGCGACAGTTCACCCGCACGCTGGTCGTAATCACCGCGGATCATGGCATAAGGAATAAATACGGCTGACGTGATGTTACGGCGTTCAATCATGGCCAACAGCTGGCTCTTGGCATAACCGAGCAGTTCGGCCTCGCCGGAAAGCTTGCCGTTACTTAGCAAAAATAGCTCCATGTCTCTCCCTCAGTGCAAGAATAATAAAGACGTCACGTTGAGTGTCAGACGTACCCACCAATATTGTGACAGTCACAAATTTTGAATCTATGGTTATACCTGAACCAGGCAAAAAAATGTGTGACTTTATGCCGGCTACCGTGGATTGCCGCAAATCATGGCAACAAGATGAACGCTTGCGTCACTAGGTATCCGTAGTGGCTTTTGGTATGCTTAACGGCTGACAGAAAGGCATGTGAAACTATGGAATCTTGGTATTTACTTTATTGTAAGCGCGGCCAGCTCTTACGGGCCCAGGAACACCTGGTAAGGCAAGCCGTCAACTGCCTGAGCCCAATTATTACGTTGGAGAAAATCGTGCGTGGCAAACGTACCGCCGTTAGCGAACCGCTGTTTCCCAACTACCTGTTTGTTGAATTCGATCCGGAACGTATTCACACCACCACGATCAGCGCAACCCGTGGTGTCAGCCACTTTGTGCGATTTGGAGCCTTACCGACCCAGATACCTTTACAGGTTATCGAAGAACTCCAGACACATAGCGAAGAATACTATGTAGATCCAGAGACCCCGCAACCGGGCGATAAGGTGCTGATCACCGATGGCGTGTTTGAGGGCCTACATGCGATCTACACCGAACCCGACGGTGAAGCCCGCTCGATGCTGCTGCTGAATCTGATCAACAAGCAGATTAATCAGAGCATCGATAACCGGCAGTTCCAGAAACTTTAATGCAAACAGGCACCCATGGGTGCCTGTTTTGTCTGCTACCGATTAACGGCGCATCGCATCATCATGCAGCCACTGGGCAACACGCTTGGCGAAGTAGGTCAGCACACCATCAGCCCCGGCACGCTTAAAGCACAGCAAGGATTCCATCACCGCCGGTTGCTCCTGCAGCCAGCCGTTCTGGATCGCCGCCATATGCATCGCATATTCGCCCGATACCTGATAGGCGAAGGTCGGCACCCCGAAGGTATCTTTGACACGGCGCACCACGTCCAGATATGGCATCCCCGGTTTCACCATCACCATATCCGCGCCTTCCTGCAGATCCTGAGCAATCTCTTGCAGGGCTTCGTCGCCGTTGGCCGGATCCATCTGATAGGTTTTCTTGTTGCCGCCTTTCAGGTTACCGGTGGAGCCGAGCGCATCACGGAACGGGCCGTAATAGCATGAGGCATATTTGGCGGAATACGCCATGATCTGGGTATTAACCAGGCCTTGCAGCTCCAGTTGATCGCGGATCGCGCCAATGCGGCCATCCATCATATCGCTGGGAGCCACGATTTCGGCACCGGCTTCAGCATGAGATAGCGCCTGGCGAACCAGAATTTCTTTGCTGATATCGTTGATCACGTAGCCATGCTCGTCGATCACCCCGTCCTGCCCATGGGTCGTATACGGGTCGAGCGCCACATCGGTCAGGATCCCCAGCTCCGGCACGGCATCTTTCAGCGCACGCACGGTGCGCTGCACCAAACCATCCGGGTTGTAGGCTTCCTCAGCATGCAGCGACTTCAGGCCAGGCTCAATCACCGGGAACAGAGAGATCACCGGTACGCCGAGTTTGGCAATGGCTTCCGCCTCTTTGATCAGCAGATCGATGCTCATGCGCGATACGCCAGGCATCGAGGAAACGGCTTCCTGACGGTTGCTACCTTCCATGACAAACACCGGGTAGATCAGGTCATTGACCGTTACCTGATTCTCGGCGACCAAACGGCGGCTGAAGTCATGACGGCGCACACGGCGCATACGGCGACCAGGGAAGGTGCCCGGAAATGCATAGCTCATAATTTTCTCCTAACTCAGACCAGCCGGAATAACCGGCGAGCGTTCTCATCAGTTTTCTGGCCCAGCCACGCGGGATCTTCTTCGCGCCAGGTTGCAACCTGCCGAATGATATGGGGCAGAAAACAGGGTTCGTTGCGGCGAGATGCAGGTTTCGGGTGTAAATCCCGGGGCAACAAATAGGGGGCATCGGTTTCAAGCAGCAGACGATCGGCCGGGATTTGGGGTAACAAGGCACGCAGTTCCAGACCCCGGCGCTCATCACAAACCCAACCGGTGATACCGATCGACAACCCCAGCGCCAGACAGTCCTGTAACTCTTCGGCGCTGCCGGTGAAGCAATGCACAACTGCGGCGGGCAGTTTATCCAACCAGGGAGTCAGCAGTGCAACAAAACGTGCGTGTGCGTCCCGGCAATGCAGGAAGACCGGCATATTGAGCTCGGCGGCCAATGCCAGTTGAGCGTTGAAAGCCAGTTCCTGCTGTACCGGGGTGGAAAAATTACGGTTAAAATCCAGCCCACACTCGCCAATGGCGGCCACGAAGGGCTGCGATGCCAACTGGTGAATATGCTGCGCAACCTCATCGTTCCAACTACTGGCATCATGCGGATGCACGCCCGCCGTAGACCAGCAATAGCCTCTATGCGCACGGGCCAGTTCGCTGGCCGCCTCGCTTTGCTGTGCGTTGGTGCCGGTGATCAGCATCCCCGTCACGCCGGCGGTTTTGGCTCGCTCAACCACCTGTGTGGCATCTTTGGCAAATTGGGAGCTGGTAAGGTTGACGCCAATATCAAACATGGTTTTTTCCAAAGCAAAAGCCGCCCGATGGGCGGCTTAGGGACAGACGAGTATCAGGAGGCTGGTGGCTCTTCGCCTTCCTCTTCTTCCTCTACCGGCTTGCGCCGCTTCCCTACATAGAAGCGGGCGAAGAACACGCCAACCTCAAACAGCAGGTACATCGGGATCGCCAACAGGGTTTGCGAGAACACGTCCGGCGGCGTCAACAGCATACCGACCACGAAAGCACCGACCAACACATACGGGCGTTTCTTACGCAGGTCTTCTGGCGTAGTGACACCGCTCCAGCACAGCAGAATAATGGCAACCGGCACTTCAAAAGCCACGCCGAACGCCATAAACAGCGCCATGACAAAACTCAGGTAGTTGCTGATATCGGTCGCAATCGTGACGCCGATGGGTGCAGTTTTGGCAAAAAAGCCAAAGGCCAACGGGAACACAACAAAGTAGGCAAACGCCATCCCCAGATAGAACAACAGGCTGCTGGAAACCAGCAACGGCATCATCAGGCGGCGTTCATGCTGGTACAACGCAGGAGCGATAAAGGCCCAGACCTGATAGAGAATGAAAGGCGCGGCAACGATCACCGAAACCATCATCGTCAACTTGATCGGAGCAAAGAACGGTGAAGCCACGTCGGTGGCGATCATGCTCGCCCCGGCAGGCAACTGCTCGATCAGCGGTGCAGAAACGATCTGATAAATATCGTTAGCGAAAAACACCAACACGATAAAGATCGCCAGCACGCTGATGATCGAATTTAACAGCCGCTTACGCAGTTCAATCAGATGACTGATAAGCGGTTGGGTATCTTCAACGGCCATGTTTTAACGTTCGCCACTAGGTTGTTGAGACGCAGGGGATTTATCCGCCACAGGCTCTGGGATGGCCTGCTTTGCAGGGATTTGCTGATCCACGACCGTTGCCTGAGCCACGGAGGGCACCACCGGCTCGCTTTGCACGGCTGGTGCAGGTTCAGTGGGCTGCGGTGTGGCAACAGGTGCCGAAGCGGTAGTCGCCGCTTCCGCCGGAGTCACGCCGTCGTGGATGGCTTCAGGATCGGTGACCACTGGATTGTGGATGGTATGCGGTGGCTCGTCCTTATCGACGTGATAAGAACGTTTCAGCGACTCAGCCGCCTCTTTCAGCTCATCCATTGAAGCTTTGAGTTCCGGCGTTAAATTCTGCAAGCCCGCTTTCTCCGCCTTCTTCAGGCTTTCCTGCAGTTCTTGCAGCTTCAATTCCTGCGTCAGCTCATTCTGCACCGAAGCTGCCAGAGAGCGCAGCGCTCGGATCCAGCCCGCAACGGTTCTGACCGCCACTGGTAACCGTTCTGGCCCAAGTACCACCAGGCCAATCACCAGTACCAGCAGCAGTTCACCAAACCCAATGTCAAACACGGTTTATACCTGCTCTTTGTTCTTCGACTCTTCCGCTGCTTTCACTTCCGGCTGCTTATCGGTGATAGGCTTGGCCGCAAAGTCAGCATCGTGGTTGGTTTTTTCAGTGGTGTTGGTTGGTGCAGCACTGTTGTCGTCGCCAATGGCTTTTTTGAAGCCCTTGATTGATGCACCCAGATCGGAGCCCAGCGTACGCAGTTTGTTGGTACCAAACAGTAGCACCACGATCACCGCGATGATCAACAATTGCCAAATACTAATACCGCCCATTACAGTTACCTCTAGAGATTAAAAGGGTAATTTTCAAGTTGCCGCATTATATACCCTTCATCTTTGTGTTGGATATGCCCCGTTTTTGCAGGGCTACAGCGACAACGCTTAACCTGATGGTTAATTTATTCAGACGGTGCGTTTCCAACCGACGACCCAGGCCACTACGCCTGCGGCCATCATCCAGGCAGGAAACACCTCCACGCCTCCCAGCAGTAAAATCGTACCACTGACTAACAGTGTAGCGCCAACCCCAAACAAATACCGTGATTGACCTTGCCGAACGCGTTGCGCCTGCATCTGACCGGTCAATTTATCGACGCTTTGTTGCAACAGTTTGTGCTGTTGCAGGCTGTCATAAAACAGTTCCGGTAACTCAGGCAGTTTCTCGGCCCAGAACGGCGCTTTTTCTTTCAGCGCGCGGATCACCGCCGGAATGCCTACCTGATCCCGCAGCCAGCTTTCCAGGAACGGCTTTGCCGTGGTCCACAGATCCAGTTGCGGATAGAGCTGACGGCCAAGGCCCTCAACGTACAGCAGCGTCTTTTGCAGTAATACCAGTTGCGGCTGCACTTCCATATTGAAACGGCGTGCGGTATTGAACAGGTTCAAGAGTACGTTGCCGAACGAAATTTCCGCCAGCGGTTTTTCAAAGATCGGCTCACAGACGGTACGGATGGCAAACTCGAAATCTTCCACGTTGGTATCACGCGGTACCCAGCCAGAATCAACGTGCAGCTCCGCCACCTTACGGTAGTCGCGGTTGAAGAAGGCGATAAAGTTTTCCGCCAGATAGCGCTTGTCGTCTTTGTTCAGGGAACCCACGATACCGCAGTCGATGCCGATATAACACGGATCTTCCGGGTGCTCATAGCTGACGAAAATATTGCCTGGGTGCATGTCGGCATGGAAGAAGCTGTCGCGGAACACCTGGGTAAAGAATACCTGGACGCCACGCTCGGCCAGCAGTTTCATATTGGTGTTCTGCTGTTCCAGAGCCGCAATATCCGATACCGGGATGCCGTAAATCCGCTCCATCACCAGCACGCTCTCACGGCAGTAATCGGAGTAAACCTCTGGCACGTAGAGCATCGGGCTACCGTCAAAATTACGGCGCAGCTGGATGGCGTTGGCCGCTTCACGCAGCAGGTTCAGCTCATCGAGCAGGGTTTTCTCATATTCACGCACCACTTCGCGCGGACGCAGACGGCGACCGTCCGGCATCAGCTTGGGCACCCAGCCTGCCAGGCGATACATCAGGCGCACATCGGCTTTGATAATCGGCCCTATGTCCGGGCGGATCACCTTCAGCACCACCTCTTGGCCAGTCGTTTTCAGCCGGGCGGTATGCACCTGGGCAATCGAAGCCGACGCCAGCGCCTGCTGGTCAAAGTCATCGAACCAGGTTTCCAGCGGGCCGCCCATCGCCAACTCGATATGCTTACGTGCCAGCGCACCATCGAACGGCGCCACTCGGTCCTGCAACAGCGTCAGTTGGTCGGCAATATGGGGTGGGAACAGATCGCGGCGGGTCGACATCATCTGGCCGAACTTGATCCACACCGGGCCCAGCTCTTGCAGCGCCAGGCGCAGGCGTTCGCCCAACGGCTGGTTTTTATGGCGGTTAGGCATCCAGAACAGCAGGCGGCGGCCAATGCGCAGCGGCAGCGTCAAGCGCATCTTGGGGATCAGTTCATCCAGTCCATAGCTCAGGAAAACGCGCACGATCAAATACAGGCGGCAAATTTCGCCAGGGGTCATCGCTTACCCTCCAACTTGTCCAGACGAGCAATCAGTGCGTCCACACTGCGAACGGTGGCATCAACCTCTTCGTTAAACCACACCACTTCAAGCGGGCCGGGAGCCATACGCCACTCTTCGGTCAGCGTTTCGGCCACGTAGCGTTGCTGGCTCTGCAAACCGGATTTTAGCAGGCCTAAACCTTTACCTACGATCTGACTAACCCCTTGCGCAGCGATGTCACCCACATAAGGTGCCAACCATTCCGCCGGATCCCATTCTGCCAGATCGAGCAAACCGACCAGCTGTTGCACCACCTGAATATCGCCTTCGACAATCAGCTCACCGCTACGCATCAGCGGGGAAAGTTGCTGGCGATCGCGTAATTTCAGCAGCACCGGCACGCGGGTTTGCACCGTACAGTCGGCGCTATCTTCTGATTGGCCAAACACATCCACGCGCTGTTCGCTGAACAGCAGTACCAACGGCGAAGAGAGTTCCTGTAGCTCGATACGTAACACTTTACCCGCCAGCCGTTGGCGGGCGGCTTTCATGCTACGATCGCGAAACAGCAGGCTATTAAGCGAGGTTTCCAGCACGCCGGTCAGTAACGGGGTTAGCAGCATCGGCATTTCCATATCAGAACTTGAAGCCCCGGTGCAGCGCCACGATGCCGCCGGTCAGGTTGAAGTAGTTGACGTTCTCGAAGCCGGCCGCAGCCATCATCCCCTTCAGGGTTTCCTGATCGGGGTGCATGCGGATCGACTCTGCCAGATAGCGGTAGCTGTCCGGATCTTTCACCACCAGCTCACCAATTTTTGGCAGCACGTGGAAGGAATAGGCGTCGTAAGCCTTGCTCAGCGGCTCCAGCAGCGGCTTGGAAAACTCCAGCACCAGCAGGCGGCCACCCGGTTTCAGCACGCGGAACATCGAGCGCAGTGCTTTGTCTTTGTCGGTGACGTTGCGCAGGCCAAAGGAGATGGTGATGCAGTCAAAATAGTTATCCGGGAACGGCAGCGCTTCGGCGTTGGCCTGCACGTAGCTGATATTGCCAACGATACCGTGGTCACGCAGCTTTTCGCGCCCCATCTTGAGCATGGAATCGTTGATATCCGCCAGCACCACCTGCCCCTGCTCGCCCACCATGCGGGAGAACTTGGCGGCCAGATCGCCAGTACCACCGGCCAGATCCAGCACACGCTGGCCGCGGCGTACGCCGCTGCAATCGATGGTAAAACGCTTCCAGATACGATGGATACCAAACGACATCAGGTCGTTCATCACGTCATATTTTGCCGCTACCGAGTGAAAAACGTTGGCCACCATGGCCTGCTTCTCGTCTCTTGCTACGGTACGAAAGCCAAAATCGGTGGTTTCCTGCGCTTGATCTGCCATTGTCCTGCCTGCCATTCAGTCAATTTAGTGTCGTGGAGTGTACCAGAAAGCCGCGTAATACCCCACCTTGCAACGGTATCATCCGTGCGATGCGCGATGCGGTTCTTCGTTACTACCGTCGTTCTCTTCCCCAGGCAGCGAGGCGATATCCTCGTCTGGCTCAGAGAGCAACTCATCATCCTGTTGTTCCGATGCCTGCTGCGCCAAAAGCGGGTTGATGGGACGTTTAATCTCAACCCCAAGCGCGCGGAAGCCCTCGATGCGGCCGATAAGATTACCACGGCCTTCGCTCAGTTTATTCATCGCCTGGTGATAACTGCCCTGCGCCCTATCCAGGCTCTGCCCCAGGGCCGACATATCGTCAACAAACAGGCGCATCTTGTCATACAGGCGGGCGGCGCGATCGGCGATCCGCTGGGCGTTCTGACTCTGGTGCTCATAGCGCCACAGGTTGGTAATGGTACGCAGCGCCACCAGCAAAGTGGTTGGGCTGACCAGCATGATATTATGTTGCAATGCCTCGCTAATCAGCTCCGGCTCACGATCGATGGCCAACAGGAAGGCCGGTTCCACCGGGATAAACATCAGCACATAATCCAGCGAACGCAGGCCAGGCAGCTGTTGATAATCCTTACGGCCCAACACGCGAATGTGCCCACGCAGCGAAGTGATATGCTCGGTCAACGCCGCTTCCCGTTCGAAGTCATCTTCACTGTTGAAATAACGCTCATAGGCCACCAGCGACATTTTGGCGTCGATCACCACGTCTTTACCCTGTGGCAAACGCACGATCACGTCTGGCTGCATACGGCTTTGGCTATCCAGCCGCACATTAACCTGCGTCTCATACTCATGTCCTTCACGCAGGCCAGAGGCTTCCAACACGCGGCTCAGCACCACCTCGCCCCAGTTACCCTGGGTTTTGTTATCGCCTTTTAGCGCCTTGGTGAGATTGAGCGCCTCGCGAGCCATTTGCGCATTCAACTGTTGCAGATTACGGATTTCGTGCGTCAATGTATGGCGTTCGCGTGCTTCCTGGCCAAAGCTGTCCTGCACCTGGCGGCGGAAACCGTCCAACTGCTCGCGTAACGGCAGCAACAGGCGATCCAGGCTTTGCTTATTTTGCTCATCCACCTTGCGGCCGCTGTTTTCGAAAATGCGGTTGGCCAGGTTCTCAAACTGGGTGGTCAAACGTTGTTCACTGCTGATCAACAGCCGCTGTTTCTCTTCTGCGGCCATCCGGGTCTCTTCCAGGCGGATCGTCACCTCACGCAGTTCGGCTTCCTGAGCGCTGTTGACTTCACGCTGCGCCCGTAGCTCCTGATTCAGCAATTCACATTCATTGCGCCAATGGTTGAGCTGTTGCAGCCTCTCCTGCCCGGCGGCCAGTTGGCTGTGCAGGGTGCGCAGTTCCAGATCGTTTTGCCGTAGCAGCTGTTCGTGGCGTTGCAGCGTCTCTTGGCGGGAGGCAGTTTCAAGCTGTGCCTGCTGTAAAGACTGTTCCAGCAGACGCAGGTCGGTTTCATGTTGCGCACCGTGCTGCTGCGCACGCAGGCTGGCGATCAGCCACCCCAGCAGTAAACCTATCGCTACGCCACCAATACCGTAAACCAAACTGGTATCCACCCTGCCTCCTGTCATACATGCACTTGCGGCGCGTTTTACGCCTGATGCCTGCCACGTTAAAGGGAGCCTGTATGGATGTCCAGTCTGTTTTTATGTGGAAGTGAGCGCGGTAACCACGGCGGTACCGCGCTAATAAGGCAGGTTAAAACAGCTTGAAGCGATATTCGGCAATAAACTCGCCGGACAGCGAGTGGGAGGTCTGCGAATGCCCATCCGCCAGTATCGGCGTTTTATTGCTGTTCTTATAAGACCAACCCGGCCCAGCCATGGCGAATACCGTCAGGTTTTTCAGCTTGGGATGGGAGGGAGCCCAGCGGCCAAAGACGTTGATCTCACCGGTACGCACCGCGGCACCTTGGTAGCTAAACTGGCCCACGTTGCCCGCCAGCCCGGCGGTAAACTCAGGCGTGATGCGGTATTCGGCCATGGTGGCCAGCATGGTTTCGCCATCGCGCATATAGTCTTCACCCGCATAGGCCATGGAGGTAAAGGTACCGCGTGAATTTTTGGACATATGGCGCGGGTAGAAACCAAGCTGGCCTTCGCCCTTCGGTGCTCGCGTATGGGCGATGCCGACCTTGACGCTCCATAGCGGTTCCTGCCATTTGGCATCCAGCGCATAGTGGTTGGCGTTATGATCGAAGTTGCGCTTGCTCAGCGCCATCTGTTTATAGTCATCCAGCGCCTGAGTGGTGTAAATCTGGCTGCCCAGGCTGAGTTTCTCATTGGCTTTGTACCCCACCCGCAAGATCTGGCGGCGTAAATAGTCCTGAGATTCCCCATAGGCCAGTTGCCCATTAAATTGTTTATTCTCATAGCCCAACTCAGCGCTGGCGAGATGGTTGATATAGCGGCCATCGTTGGTCTGCAAACGCAGGCTGTCAGGGGAGTTACGATCCATAGAACGTTCAACATACGCGCCGCGCAAAGAGAGCCCGGCACCGGATACGCCACCGGACCAACCCAGGTAAGTCGTAGGCGACAGGCGAGTGGAGGTGGAAATCACGCCGTAGTTACGCAACACCTGCCAGCCAGCCTGCGCATTCAGCGCCGCGCCACCTACGTCGCCTTTCAGCTTGATATAGCGTTGGCCCACCTTGCTATAACCAGCAGCATTCTCTTTGCTGTTGCCGGGACCGTTGTTATATAGCACCCCACGAGTATTGAAGTAATCGCTGGCACCCAGCTTTACCGCGCTGTAGTAATCGAGATTAACGCCGATAAAGTCCGCCAGATAGCCAGACTGATAACCCAGCGCCAGCCCTTGCCCCCAGGCGTTGTGCACCTCTTTTGGGTTGGCGGCATCTTCCTTGAGGTACTTCCAGTAGTTTTTCAGCGACAGTTCAGCGTGGCTGTCGCTGAAAAAGGACGAATCCAGGACGTCATCAACGCTGGCCTGGGCCGCGGTGGAGAATAGCGAAATAGCGATCAGACAGCTTAAAGCAGAACGTTTCATTATTGTTATCCCCGAAAAAGGTATAGAAAATCCCTGCCGAGGCGATATGCTATCGCCTCAGATAATATCCCTGAGCCAAAAGGGTGCGTTATTTTTATTGGGTAATAATCAAGGTGCTTTATTTAGTAACGCTTTCCCTTTAGCGACATAAGTCATATCGCCAATATCGGTTACGGTATATTTCCCGTCTTTATAAGTCATCTTGACGACTGCCGCATTAGTCAGTGGCTTATTTTTGTTCGGGTTATCGGTCATATCGGAAATCATCATCTGCATCGAGAGCCCGGAAGAGACCGCCAGGATGTTTTTATCCCCATTCTTTACGGCATTCTGCACCATGGTATGCAAGGCTCGTTGCATACGGGTTTTGACCTGCAGCGCACTTTCCGCCTCTTGCTTATCATCGCTTTGCGTGATGGCATCCACCATCGGGATCAGGCTGATCTTGCCTTCGCCCATTTGCTTGAACATCTCGGCACCAGAGGCCAGGCCCAGCTTCTTGGCAGCAGCGTCGGCCATTTCTGCGTTAGCGCGCCCTTCAAAACCGCCGAAGAACATTTCGCGCAGGTCGGTCAGTTCCGTGACCTTGGCATCCGACTTGCCCATTTCCTTGAGGATCACCTGCATCGTTTCACGCTGGCGGCCAGCGTCGCTGGTGTAGAAGCTATCGAAAGGGATCCCCTTCAACCCGGCACCCAGATAGCGCGCGGTTTCGATCCCAGCCGGTGTCAGTGGTGAGTCAGCCCAGCCCTGCACGCGATCGTAGGTATTGAGCAGCGTTTTACCGTGGCGAGCAAAATAGATATCGACGCTATCGCTTTGCGCGGCAGTTACGTTGAAAGCCGCAGCAGAGGAAACGGCAACTACGGAGGCCAGTAGCCAGGTTTTAATTTTCATTACTTTTTCCTTAGTGAACAAAATAACGTCTATAGGTTAATTTTTTTAATCATCGGCAGATCATTTGCCAAAATAAGGGCGAAAAAAAACCCAAACCCATGACATTGGTTCGTCAACGGGTTTGGGTTTTGCCTGTTTATTCACAGTAACAATCCACTTATTGGGAAAATAACACTGTTAAAAAAATAAGGGAATTAAAAAGCACCGGATAAGGATAAATTCGTGATCGAATTCTCACTGTGACGCTGAATAATTAAAATATGAGGCTAATTGGCACGGCACCG
The DNA here is from genome assembly GCF_016428815.1 of Serratia sp. ASV30. Lineage (NCBI taxonomy): Bacteria > Pseudomonadati > Pseudomonadota > Gammaproteobacteria > Enterobacterales > Yersiniaceae > Serratia > Serratia sp. ASV30. Next base: position 22,913 of record NZ_JAELTL010000043.1, read on the forward strand.
GTTCATGCCATCCACTGGGTAAACCATTTGATACCAAAGGCGCCAGGTGCCAGGATGCCGAAAGCCCAGACCATTGCCGAGGCCACATTGGCAATCTGGAACGCGGTTTGCGGCATGGCACAGATGCCCCCCACCAGCGGCACCACGGCGCGCAACGGCCCGAAGAAGCGCCCAAAGAAAATGCCCAGTACGCCCCATCGCTCAAAAAACGCATGGCCACGCACCAACAGCTGTGGATTGCGTGACAGCGGCCACATATGAGCGACGCGCCCCTGATAGTGATAGCCGACCCAATAGGAGAGCCAGTCCCCAAAGAAGGCACCGGCGGCGGCCGCAGCCCAGAGCGGCCAAAAGGCAATGCCGCTCTCGCCAATCAACGCCCCCAACCCCAGCAGAATAACCGTGGCAGGCAACAACAACGAGAGGAAGGCCAACGACTCGCCAAACGCCAGGAAGAAGACAATCGGGATCGCCCAGGCTTCATGCTGGCGTACCACTTCACTTACCCAGTGAATGACGTCATTGAGGCTCATAGCCTGCTCCTTTTGAGAACGGATCCGACCTCAAGAATACGCAGTCCCCTCCCTCACTGGTTAAACCCCGGTTAAACATGGTGCCGTTATTCCAGATAGAGTGCCTGCAACGTCTCGAGCTGGCGTTGCCCCAGCCCATATTCGGCCTCCAACCAACGGCTGGTGGAGCCATATTGCTCATGAATGCAACCCAACGCGGTCGCCAGGAACTCTTCACGTGCGCTGAGCACATAGGCAAACTGCGCCACCGAGGCGTCGTTCAGGCGGATAGACATCTGCTCCAACATATATTCACGGTAGCTCGCCAGCGTGGTTTCCGTCAGCAGATAATCTTCCATTACCGTAGCTTCATCCGCCCCCAGAGCCAGCAACACCATCGCCGAACCGACTCCGGTACGGTCTTTGCCTACCGCACAGTGCTGCACAATCGCACCGCCTTCAGGCTGAGCCAGCAACTGCGCCAGTTGGCGATAGGCGGCGTTATTGAACGGCAGGCGGCGGTACAGCTCCAGCATAAAAGCCCGGGCATCAAACTTGGCCAGCGTTTCGTCGGTGAGTTTTTCAAGGTTGGCATTCACTTCGCTGCTGAGCGGATTGGCCGGCACGTGGTAATAGTCGGCTCCCGACCATAGCACGTCAGGTTTGGCCTGCACTTCGTCGAAGTCGCGGTAATCCAGCACCGAACGCATTGGCATCTGAGCCAGGTAGCGACAGTCGTTTTCACTCAAGCGATCCAGAGCACCGGAACGAAACAGCAGCCCGCGTTTGATACGGCGGCCATCGGCCACGCTGTTGCCGCCTAAATCGCGGAAGTTGATACCACCGTCAAGCGGCGCAAGTGAAGGATGGAGCAGGATCTGAGCGGTCATAGACGTCCTTACATTGATTGTCTCGGGATATGCCGCCACATCAGCCAGCAATCGGTAAACACCAACAACAGAAGGCCAGCAGCATGACGCAGAGGGGGATAACCGTAACAGAAGGGGAAACGGGCCGTCAAACGGCCCGCTTTTAACGAGGATTTGGATTACAGCAGACGGCGAGCAGCCTCAACGACGATTTGCACCGCCTGGCTTTCAGTCTTCTTCATGGTTTCCGCATTCGGGATCTCTTGCTGGGTGCGGTTAACGATCACACCGGCAACCATCCCCGCACGCAGGCCCTGGCTGGCGCACATGGTCAGCAGGGTGGCGGATTCCATTTCATAGTTCATCACGCCCATCGACTGCCACTCTTCCATCGAGCCCTTAAAGCGGCTGACCACACGGCCGGAATAGGTGTCGTAACGTTCCTGGCCTGGATAGAAGGTATCGGAAGAGGCGGTCACGCCGATATGCGTGGTAGCACCGCTGGCCTTGGCGGCTTCAACCAGCGCAGTGGTACAGGCAAAGTCCGCCACTGCCGGGAATTCCATTGGGGCAAAGTGCAAGCTGGCACCGTCGAGGCGCACAGCTGCAGTTGTCACCAGCACGTCGCCCACGTTGATATTGGCCTGAATGGCACCGGTCGTGCCGATACGCAGGAAGGTACGGATGCCCAGCTGTGCCAACTCTTCAACGGCAATAGAGGTAGACGGGCCACCGATACCGGTTGAGCACACGATCACTGCCTTGCCATCCAGTTCTGCACGCCAAGAGGTAAATTCGCGGTGGGAAGCCAGGTGAACCGGGTTTTCCATCAGCTTGGCAATTTTCTCAACACGCTGCGGATCGCCAGGGACGATGGCCAATGTAGCGCCTTGCAGATCGTTTTTAGTGAGACCGAGGTGGAAAACGTCAGACTGAGACATGGGGGACTCCTCATGGATACGGTTTTTGGGAGGAACAAACAGAGATTCTACTGACAATCGCTGTTAAATTTCGTGATGATCATCACCTTGAATAAAGAAGCAGAAATTCATCTACATTATTTTTGTGATTTAAATCACATAAAAAACCCTAGCACGCTTAATCTCCACTCAGTTTATACCAAGTTGCTGCCTGAGCAGTCATTGCTATCCTGAGCGAAAATTCGCCATGCTGTGCTAATAAGCGCTAATCTGCCTATAGTTAACTGCCGCGCTTTTTCTCTAACGCATGGAGCCTGCAATCAATGAAAACAGAACAACAAATAACGTTAAAACAGGCCAAAGGGGGATTTACCCCGGCCGTCGCACCGTTGGCCACCTCAACCATTCTGACCGATGTGCAGGATATACACGTGGGGGAAACCACCATCCCTTCGCAGGGGGACGATCTGCCAGCCTATATCGCCAAACCGGCCCATCATCAAGGGCCGTTCCCAATTGTGCTGGTCGTGCAGGAAATTTTTGGCGTGCATGAACACATTCAGGATCTGTGTCGCCGCTTGGCTAAGCAGGGCTATCTGGCCATCGCTCCAGAACTCTATTTCCGCCAGGGCGATGCCAGAGAGTACAGCGAAATCAGCGAGCTGATGCAAAAGCTGGTCAGCAAGGTGCCAGACAGCCAGGTATTGGCCGATCTGGATCACGCTGCGCACTGGGCAACGCGCCACGGCGGCGATGCCAGCAGGTTGGCGATCACCGGTTTCTGCTGGGGCGGCCGCATCACCTGGCTGTATGCCGCGCATAATCCGCAGCTGAAGGCGGCAGTGGCCTGGTACGGCAAGCTGGTGGGGGAGAAAACCTTGAATTCGCCGAAGCATCCGGTTGATATCGCGACCGATCTTTCGGCGCCGGTGCTTGGGCTATACGGTGGACAAGACGGCGGCATTCCGCTGGATACGGTGGAAACCATGCGCCAGGCGATCCGTGCGGCCAATGCCGATGCGGAAATCGTGGTGTATCCAGAAGCGGGGCATGCTTTCCACGCCGATTACCGGCCAAGCTATAACGCGGAGGCTTCCACCGACGGATGGCAGCGCATGTTGGCCTGGTTCAGCCAGCATGGTGTGAAATAGAGGGGCGCATCCCTACATGCCAAGTTGGGTGAGGAATATCAGCAGTTTCAGGGGCAGCAAGTGCCCCTGATGCTTGTCACCAATATCCCCTCACCCCACCCCTCTCCCGATGTAAAGATCAGGGGGCTACATGAACACGGAGGCGGGGAGAGGGAGCCAGTCCGGAGCCGAGTTCAGGTGCTGGTGGTAATCTGTGGCAGGATTGATGCCGAGGACGAAAAACATAATCAAACTGTGGCACTTTCGGTCCCCTTCCGATGTAAAGACCGAGGCTTCTTGAACACGGGGTCGGGGAGAGGGAGCCAGTCCGGAGCCGAGTTCAGGTACTGGTGGTAATCTGTAGCAGGATTGATGCCGAGGACGAAAACCATAATCAAACTGTGGTGGCACTTTCGGTCCCCTTCCGATGTAAAGACCGGGGCTACATGAACACGGAGGCGGGGAGAGGGAGCCAGTCCGGAGCCGAGTTCAGGTGCTGGTGGTAATCTGTGGCAGGATTGATGCCGAGGACGAAAACCATAATCAAACTGTGGCACTTTCGGTCCCCTCTCCCTGTGGGAGAGGGCTAGGGTGAGGGGCATCTTCTCTTAGTTCAGTGACAAAGTGCCAAACGCACTGTGCCAATCGTGCTCGAACTTCTCAACCGCCGCCTGCACCGCCGGTGCGCTGATAAACTGCTCTGCGACATCTACCGGCAAGGTAATAGCTTCACAACCTGCCAACAGGCACTCCAGCGCCTGACGCGGAGTCTTGAAGCTGGCGGCCAGCACCTTGGCCTGCGGAGCGTGCAGTTCTAACAAGTGCTGCAACTCCTGCACGGTAGCAATACCATTGCCGCCCTGGGCATCCACGCGGTTGACGTAAGGAGCCACGTACTCCGCCCCTGCCAAGACAGAAAGCAGCCCCTGCGCCGCCCCATACACCGCCGTCCCCAACGTTGGAACAGCCATGCCGCTCAGGATTTTGATCGCTGCCAGCCCTTCCCCCGTCACCGGCACTTTCACCACCAGGCCAGGAACACGCCGGTGAAGCATCACCGCCTCTTCAACCATCTGCTCGGCCGTGGCCGCCATCACCTGGGCAAACAATTTTCCTTCGCCACCGATGATATCGCGTAAAGCAGGCAGCACTTCCCATAGCGACGTGCGTGACGCAGCCACAATGCTCGGGTTAGTTGTCACCCCTTGCAACGGCAACACACGTGCCAGGCGTTTCACCGCATTGATGTCGGCAGTATCCAGATAGAGTTCCATAGTTGCTCCTCAAGGCTAAAAATGAAGGGCGCCGCAGCGCCCAAAAATGGATTACAGTTCAAGCTCTTGTTTCAGCAACGCTTCTACCTGTTGGGCAGACACTGCGTTCACCAGTGCGTCACGGAAACCCTCATGCATGATGCGCCGCGCCAGCTTGGAGAAAATCCGCATATGCTGGTCCCCGGCGGCATGTTTATTAAGGGTCAGCATGATCACGAACTGCGCCTCTTCATCCCCCCAGACGACCGGCTGCGCCAGCTTGGCCACGCTGATGGTGGACTGTTCAATATGTTCAGATTTGGTATGTGGAATGGCAAAACCGAAACCCAGCCCGGTGGAGAATACCGCCTCACGCGCCCACAAATCGGCGGCAAGATTACGTGGGTAACGGCAGCGGCCGGCCAGCAGCAGGTTATCCGCCATCCCTTTGATCACCTCTTCTTTGCTACGCCAATCGGCCCCCAGGGCAATGCAGTCCGGCGTGATCAGCGGCGCATCGCTTTGCTCCATGCGGAACTGGGCCAGCAGGTGCTCAACTTCCAGCGACGTACGGCAGGCCATGGCCCGGTTGAGCAGTAAACGACATTCGCGGCTATCCAACTTGGCCAGGCGGGTTTTGGTGGCGGCAATGGAAGGCGCGCTCATGCTGATCTCATCCAGCCCCATCCCCACTAGCAGTGGCAACACAGAACCTTTCGCTCCCAGCTCGCCACACAGGCCGATCCATTTACCGTGGCGGTGCACTTCACGCACGGCATGATCCAACCCACGCAGGAACGCTGGGTTCAGGCTGTTGTAGTGCTTGATGACCTTGGCATTATCACGGTCCACCGCCAGCAGGTACTGCGTCAGGTCGTTGCTGCCGATACTGAAGAAGTCGATCTCCTCACAGCACTGGTCGATGATAAACAGCACCGAAGGCACTTCCAGCATGATGCCGAGCGGGATTTTTTCGTCGAACGGGATCTGCCCGGCACGCAGCGATTGCTTCACTTCGGCCAGTTGATCTTTCACCCACAAGATCTCTTCCATCGAGGAGATCATCGGGATCATGATCTTCAGCGGACCGTGTGCCGAAGCGCGCAGGATCGAGCGCAACTGGGTACGAAATAGCGGCAGAAACTCCTGATAGATACGCACCGCCCGGTAACCAAGGAACGGGTTATTTTCGGCCGGGATGTTCAGATAATCCACCGGCTTGTCGCCACCGATATCCATGGTGCGCACGATGATCGTCTTGCCTGCGGCGGCTTCCACTGCCTGACAGTAAATGTTGTAAAGCTCATCTTCGGAAGGCGCAGTCAGGCGATCCATATACAGCATTTCGGTACGGAACAGGCCTACTGCCTCTGCACCGTTGCTGAAGGCCGCCTCTGCTTCTACTGCATGGGCGATATTGGCGGCAACTTCCATCCGCACACCGTCGGCCGTGCGCCCCGGTTGATCGAGATAGGCACTTTGCTGGCTGCGGATCTGCTCGCTCAGCCACTGCTCCTGCTGATAGTAACGACGAACCGGTTCGCTGAGATCGCAAGCCACCAGCCCAAGATCGCCGTCGATCTGCACCGATTGATTCAAATATGGCAGCATTGCGGCGGCATCGACGCCAACCAGAGTTGGAATGTTAAAGGAGCGAGCCAGGATCACCGTATGCGAGGTGCTACCGCCGCTGCCCAGCAGCAGGCCTTTCAAATAACGCTTGTCCAGCTCCAGGAATTGGCTCGGGGTCAGCTCATCGGTGATGCAAATGCTGTCAACATTCAGTGCCTGCTGCGCCGGGAAGCGCTGCTCGCCATAAATTTGCTGTAACAGCTGGAAGCTGACATCACGAATATCCAGTTCACGCTCGCGCAGATAGGCACTGGCAGACTGTGCCAGTTGCTGGCTGAAGTGGGCTGCAGTGGCCACAATGGCGGCGGCACAGCTTTCCCCTGCCAGCACACCATCAAGCAGGTGCTGGCGGAATGCGCCGTCACGCAGCAAGGAGCGATGTGCTTCCAGCACCGCCGTGGTGGTGCCGTTACCGCCCATCAGTTGCAGATCCAGCGCCTTGCCAAAGCGCGTCAACCCTTCGGCCAGTTGCTGCTGCTCCTGCTCAACAGATTGCGTAGGCGGCAACGTCAGGGCGTTTAAATCCACCCTCGCCAGATGCACCAGTTTGCCATTAGCGGTGCCTTGGTTGACGGAGCGAGCGCGCACCAGCGTTGGGTTCAGGTTAGCCAGAGACTGCGGGATAGGTTCCTGCTCCGCCTGGTCATCCACTTGCGGCAGTGCTTCGTCGCAGTGCGGGAATTCATGTTGGATAAACTGGCTCAGGCGCTCAAACGCCGCCTGTTCATCTTCCCCTTCGATGGTGATGCGGCATTCATCGCCCAGCAAAGTATCGGTACCGATCAGTGACAACACGCTTTTACCGTCGCCACGCAGGCCGCTACGTGAGTTGTGCCATTCAACGCGGGAACGGAAACCGTTGCACAGGGTTTCGATATGGCTGGCTGGGCGGGCATGTACCCCGTTGGGCAGCACGCAGGTAAACGTCACTATTTTCGCCATCACTCTTTCCTCATACCAAAGCAGCGGTGAACAACACCGGTTTGCCACAAGGATAAAAGCGCAGCGCGGCCCAGGGCTATCGGATAAAAATGTCAAACACTGGACAAATGTATCCTGACGGCATAAATGCGATACCGCTCACAAAGCCCGTCTCCACAAGCCCGGTTTATTCTGTCGCACACTTTGAGTTAGATCGCACTTTTCTCCTGACAATACAAAAATCCAGTAAATGGCAATTTTATCCACTGTTGATAGTACCGCCAGATGCCTATTGTGATAGCCAACAACCTTTATCCATCAGGGGTCATTCCCCGGTGGTTTTATCTCAGAAGCACGCTGGTCGCGGCCAGGGAGTGAACGATGAAAGAGCTACTCAATATTCTAAGAAACACGCGCCAGCACTTGATGACCGGCGTCTCCCATATGATCCCGTTTGTGGTCGCCGGCGGCATTTTGCTGGCCATCTCCGTGATGCTGTATGGCAAAGGGGCAGTCCCCGATGCGGCGACGGACCCTAACCTGAAAAAACTGTTCGATATCGGCGTGGCCGGATTGACGTTGATGGTGCCTTTCCTGGCGGCCTATATCGGCTACTCCATCTCGGATCGCTCCGCGCTGGCTCCCTCGGCGATTGGGGCCTGGGTGGGCGCGTCCTTCGGGGCTGGCTTCTTCGGGGCGATCATCGCTGGCCTGCTGGGCGGCATTATTGTGTTCTACCTCAAGAAGATCCCGGTGCCGAAGATCCTGCGCTCGGTGATGCCGATCTTCGTGATCCCCATCATCGGCACCCTGCTTACCGCAGGCATCATGATGTGGGGCCTGGGCGAACCGGTTGGGGCGCTGACCAACGGCCTGACCCACTGGCTGCAAGGTATGCAGCAGGGCAGCATCGTAGTGCTGGCCATCATCATGGGCCTGATGTTGGCGTTTGACATGGGTGGACCGGTTAACAAGGTGGCCTACGCCTTTATGCTGATCTGCGTTGCTCAGGGCGTGTACTCGGTGGTCGCCATCGCGGCCGTTGCCATCGCCACCCCGCCGCTCGGCCTGGGATTCGCCACGCTGATTGGCCGCAAATACTACACCCCGGAAGAGCGTGAAGCGGGTAAAGCCGCGCTGCTGATGGGCTGCGTCGGCGTTACTGAAGGGGCTATCCCGTTCGCCGCCGCCGATCCGCTGCGCGTGATCCCTTCCATCATGATCGGTTCTGCCTGTGCCGCCGTGACCGCCGCGTTGGTGGGTGCACAGTGCTACGCCGGTTGGGGTGGTCTGATTGTGCTGCCGGTAGTTGAAGGCAAGCTGGGTTACGTAGCCGCGCTGCTGGTGGGCATGGTGGTCACCGCCCTGCTGGTTAACCTGCTGAAAAGCTTTGCCGCCAAGAAACAGGCCAACAAGGCCACACAGGAAAACGATCTGGATCTGGATTTCGAAATTAACTGAATAAATACGCTCTCAGGCTACGTCTTGAGAGACGACGGATAACGTTGAGGAATTGAATATGACCATGATTATCGCTGTAACCGCTTGCCCATCTGGCGTTGCCCATACCTACATGGCTGCCGAGGCCATCGAGCGCTCCGCCAAAGCTCAAGGCTGGCAGTGCAAGGTGGAAACCCAAGGCTCCATCGGCCTGGAAAACGAACTGACGGCCGAAGACGTGGCCGCCGCCGACGTGGTGATCCTGACCAAGGATATCGGTATCAAGTTTGAAGAACGCTTTAAAGGGAAAACCGTGGTGCGCGTGGCCATCAGCGATGCGGTAAAACGTGCCGATGCCATCATGGAGAAGATTGCCGCCCATTTAGCGCAAAAGGCCTAACCAAAGAGCCAGCCCGGCACGACGTGCCGGGTTTTCCCGCCCTCATTACCGCACAAAAGGAAAATGTGATGCTCTCCCGGATCGAACGTCTAAAAGCCGCCTTGTTCTCCGCCCCGCGCGAAATTTCACTTGAGCGCGCACTGCTCTATACCGCCAGCCACCGGCAGACCGAGGGAGAACCCACCATCATCCGCCGTGCCAAGGCAACCGCCTATATTCTCGACCACGTAGCGATCACCCTGCGGGAAGATGAGCTGATTGCCGGTAACCGTACGGTGAAGCCGCGTGCCGGGATCGTGTCGCCAGAGATGGACCCTTACTGGCTGCTGAAAGAGCTGGATGCTTTCCCAACGCGTCCGCAGGATCGCTTTGCCATTTCCGAAGCGGACAAACAGGTGTATCGCGAGCAGCTTTACCCTTATTGGGAAAAGCGTTCGATGAAGGATTTCATCAACGGCCAGATGTCAGAGGAGGTTAAAACCGCCACCCAGACCCAGATTTTCAGCGTCAACCAGACGGACAAGGGCCAGGGGCATATCATCATCGATTACCCGCGCCTGCTGAATAACGGCCTGGATAGCCTGCTAGCCGAACTGCAAAGCCATGCGGAGCAGCAGCCAGACAACGCGTTCTATGCCGCAGCATTGTTGCTGTTACAAGCCTCACAGCGCCATATCCTGCGCTATGCCAGCCTGGCACGCCAAATGGCGGAGCAATGCAGCGATGAGACTCGCCGCGCCGAGCTGCTGCGCATCGCCGAGATCTCCAGCCACAACGCCCACCACAAGCCGCAGGATTTCTACCAGGCGTGCCAGCTGTTCTGGTATATGAACATCATTTTGCAGTATGAATCCAACGCCAGCTCACTGTCGCTGGGCCGCTTCGATCAGTACATGCTGCCGTTTTATCAAGCCTCCCTCAATCAGGGGCAGGATCCGGCCTTCCTGAAGGAGTTGCTGGAAAGCCTGTGGGTGAAATGCAACGACATCGTACTACTGCGCTCCACCTCCAGCGCACGTTATTTCGCGGGTTTCCCTACCGGCTACACCATCTTGCTGGGCGGCTTGACGGAAACCGGCCGCAGCGCGGTAAACGTGTTGTCGTTCCTGTGCCTGGATGCGTACCAGAATATCCGCCTGCCACAGCCGAACCTGGGCGTGCGGGTCAATGAGTTTATCGATCGGCCATTCCTGCTGAAAACCGCCGAAACCATCCGCCTCGGCACCGGTATTCCGCAAATCTTTAACGATGAAGTGGTGGTGCCAGCATTCCTGAACCGTGGTGTCTCACTGGAAGATGCGCGCGATTATGCGGTGGTGGGCTGTGTTGAGCTGTCGATCCCAGGGCGTACCTACGGCCTGCACGACATTGCCATGTTCAACCTGCTGAAAGTGATGGAGCTGACGCTGCTGGATAACGAAGGCAACGCTAGCCTCACCTATCCGCAATTGCTGGATCAAATTCGCGAAAAAATTCGCCATTACGTCCGGCTGATGGCCGAAGGCAGCAACATCTGCGATATCGGCCACCGCGACTGGGCACCGGTGCCGCTGCTGTCTTCCTTTATCGATGACTGCCTGCAACACGGCAAAGACATCACCGAAGGCGGCGCACGCTACAACTTCTCCGGGGTACAAGGCATCGGCATCGCCAACCTGAGCGATTCGCTGTTTGCCCTGAAAGGCCTGGTGTTCGATCAACAGCGCCTGAGCTTTGATGAACTGCTGGCCACGCTGAAGGCCAACTTCGCCACGCCGGAAGGGGAAAAGATCCGCGCACGGCTGATTAACCGCTTTGACAAATACGGCAATGATATCGACGAAGTTGACCTGATCAGCGCCGATCTGCTGCGATTTTACTGCAAAGAGGTGGAACAGTACCGTAACCCGCGTGGCGGCCAATTTACCCCCGGCTCTTATACCGTTTCTGCCCACGTGCCATTGGGTGCGGTGGTGGGTGCTACGCCAGACGGGCGCTATGCGGGGGAACAACTGGCGGATGGTGGGCTATCACCCATGCTCGGCCAGGATGGCCAGGGGCCGACGGCGGTACTCAAATCGGTGAGCAAGCTGGATAACTACCTGCTCTCCAACGGTACGCTGCTGAACGTAAAATTCACCCCAAGCACGCTGGAAGGTCAGCAAGGGCTGAACAAGTTGGCAGACTTCCTCGGAGCCTTTACCAAGCTCAAGCTACAGCACGTGCAGTTCAACGTGGTGAATGCCGAAACGCTGAAGGAAGCGCAGGCCAGGCCACAGGACTTCGCCGGGCTGGTGGTGCGTGTTGCCGGCTATAGCGCATTCTTCGTGGAGCTGTCGAAGGAGATCCAAGATGATATCATCCGCCGTACAGCGCATCAACTGTAACCTGATCACGCCCGGGTTTTCCCGGGCAACACCCGCAGAGCCGCAGGCCCGGATCTTCAATATTCAGCGTTATTCGCTGAACGACGGCCACGGCATCCGCACCGTGGTATTTTTCAAAGGCTGCCCACATAGCTGCCCTTGGTGTGCCAACCCGGAGTCGATGTCGGGCAAGATCCACCGCGTACGCCGCGAGGCCAAATGCCTGCGCTGCCAGCCCTGCCTGAACGATGCACAAGAGTGCCCAAGTGGGGCGATGGAACTGATCGGGCAAAACATCACGCTGGAGGCGCTGTTACAGCACATCCTCAAGGATGAGGTGTTTTATCGCACTTCCGGCGGCGGGGTGACGCTTTCCGGTGGAGAAGTGCTGATGCAGGCCGAGTTTGCCACCCAGCTGTTGCAGCGCTTGCAGGCGTTGGGCATCAATACCGCCGTCGAAACCGCCGGAGATGCCTCGCAGGCCCAAGTGCTGGCCCTGGCAGAATACTGCGATCAAATCCTGTTCGACCTGAAAATCATGGATGCCGAGGCCGCCAAACATCAGTTGAACATCAATCTGCCACGGGTACTGGCAAACTTTACTGCGCTGGTGCAGCGCGGAGTTAACCTGATCCCACGCCTGCCGTTAATACCCGGCTACACTTTGAGCACGGAGAATATGGCGCAGGTGCTGGCATTTCTGGCGCCTTTTGGGCTACAAGAGATCCACCTGTTGCCTTTTCATCAGTATGGCGAGGCGAAATATACCCTGCTGGGGCGCGAATATGCCATGCGCGGCGTAGCAGCCCCGACAGAGCAACAGATCGCTCCCTTGCAGGCGATGGCGCAACAGGCAGGTTACCGAGTGATCATTGGCGGTTGAACAGAAGCAAAGGGGCTGACATGACGATAAAACTCGTAGCGGTAACGGCCTGTATCAGCGGGGTCGCCCATACCTACATGGCTGCCGAGCGGCTGGAAAAACTGTGCGCGCAGGAGAAATGGCCGGTCAAAGTAGAAACCCAGGGCGCATTGGGGATTGAAAATTCGCTGACGGCGAACGATCTGGCGCAGGCCGACGTGGTGCTGTTGATCAGCGACATTCTGCTGGCGGAAAGTGAGCGTTTTGAACATCACCGCTGCGTGCAGATCGGCATCAATACCTTTCTACGCACGCCAGAAAAGGCGCTCAGTGCGGTACGCAAGGCCGCCGCTTCACCCCAGGAAACGCATATCCGCGTGGTTTAACTGCTGTGTTAGCCCCCTCACCCTAACCCTCTCCCCAAGGAGAGGGAACCGATCGAGTATCTCTGAAATTATAGTGATTCACCTTGGATGCGGGGACCGATCGAGTATCTCTGAAATTATAGTGATTCACCTTGGATGCGGGGACCGATCGAGCATCTCTGAAATTATAGTGATGCACCTTGGATGCGGGGACCCATCGAGTATCTCTGAAATTATAGTGACTCACCTTGGATGCGGGGACCGATCGAATATCTCTGAAATTATAGTGATTCACCTTGGATGCGGGGACCGATCGAGTATCTCTGAAATTATAGTGATTCACCTTGGATGCGGGGACCGATCGAATATCTCTGAAATTATAGTGGCTCACCTTGGATGAGGGGACGATTGCGTTTGCTGAGATGGCCTCTTTACCTGCAAAAGAACAGGGGCTATCAGCTCCCTCTCCCTGTGGGAGAGGGTTGGGGTGAGGGGCACAGCTCGCTGTGATACTGGCCGCGATACTCCGACGGGGAACGTTCGGTGTTCTTGCGAAACAGGCGGCAGAAATAGTTGCTGTCGACAAACCCGCAGGCGTGCGCCACTTCTTTCACCTTCATGTCATAGCGTTTAAGCAGGTGCTTCGCCTGCTCCAGCCGCACGTGATTGAGATATTCGTTAAACCCGATGCCACCAGCCTTCTGGAACAGATGAGAAAGGTAATTCGGTGAGATATAAAATGCCTGGGCCACCGACTCACGGGTGAGCGGCTCGCGATAATGCTCCTCCAGGTGACCCCGCACAGCATCAAACAGCGCCTGACTACGTGAGGCGGTTCTCACCGAGGTGCCAAACAGATCGAGCGCATGGCTAAGCAAGCCCTTCACCAGGAAACGCGCAGTGGGCTGATCGCTCTGGTGCCAGGAGAGTTCGTTAAGTGCCTGCAACATAAACGACCCCACGCGCGGGCCACGGCGCGCCACGTTATCCTTGCCCAACGGCAGAGTATTTTCCCCATCCCAGCCCAACAGGCTATAGCCCAGTTGCTGCTTGCCAAACAACAGGCTGAGCGTAGTCGTCGGTTGCTGCCAGCGCGGGCTGTTCCAGCCATGCGCCGGGACAAACAGCACATCCCCCGGCAGCAATGTCTGCTGTTGCCGCACTCCCTGGCTGCCCTCCCACTCCATTTCCTGCTCCCCGTCCACCACCAGCTCAAGGCGCGGAAAGCCTACCTGATAGGCCAGCTCCGGGGCCGGATGTTGATTACCGGCAAAATAAACCTGCCGGATCCCCTGCCCATCATCGAGCAGCGGAGCCAACACGGCCACCAGCGGGTGTTTCATCGGGAATAATCCTTCAAACCAAGTGGACAACGAGACTTGATAATAACCAATAGCGGCGAGGAAAACGCGGGAGTAGAACAAGAAAAGGGCGCCGAAGCGCCCTTGAGTAAAAACATCGTGGTGGATCAGACTACCTGGTCACGCAGGCGCTGAGCCGCTAACACCATGTTAGCCAGCGACTGGCGGGTTTCTGGCCAGCCACGGGTTTTCAGGCCGCAGTCTGGGTTGACCCACAAGCGTTCCGCCGGGATGTTCTGCGCCGCTTTACGCAGCAGCGCTTCGATCCATTCTACGCTTGGCACGTTCGGCGAGTGGATGTCGTAAACGCCCGGCCCGATTTCGTTCGGATAGTCGAACTCTTTGAACGCTTCCAGCAGATCCATATCGGAACGAGAGGTTTCGATGGTGATCACGTCGGCATCCAGCGCCGCGATAGAATCCATGATGTCGTTGAACTCGCAATAACACATGTGGGTGTGGATCTGGGTATCGTCCTGCGCCACGGCGGCGTTCAGTTTGAAGGCATCCACCGCCCAGTCGAGGTATGCGGCCCAATCGGACTGGCGCAACGGCAGGCCTTCGCGCAGTGCAGGCTCGTCGATCTGGATAATACCGATACCGGCCTTCTCCAAGTCTTCCACTTCGTCACGCAGTGCCAGCGCAATCTGCTTGGCGATCACTTCACGGGTCACATCTTCACGCGGGAAGGACCAGCAAAGAATGGTCACCGGGCCGGTCAACATGCCTTTTACCGGCTTGTCGGTCAGCGATTGAGCAAATTTGGCCCACTCTACGGTGATGGCTTCCGGGCGGCTGATATCGCCAATAATCACCGGTGGTTTCACGCAGCGGGAACCGTAGCTCTGTACCCAACCATTTTGGGTAAACACGAAGCCGTCCAGGTTCTCGCCGAAGTATTCCACCATGTCGTTACGCTCGGCTTCGCCGTGCACCAGCACGTCCAGCCCCAGGCGTTCCTGCTCGGCGATAGCCTGCTTGATATGTTCGCCGATGCTGGTGCGGTAGTTGCTACCATCCAGACGGCCCTGCTTGAAGTCCAGGCGCAGGCCGCGGATTTCGGTGGTCTGCGGGAAGGAGCCGATGGTGGTGGTTGGCCAGGCAGGCAGATTAAAGCGATCGCGCTGAGCCTGGGCACGTTGTTCATAAGGGCGCTGACGTTCACTGTCTTTGGCAGTGATAGCCGCCAAGCGTTTTTCAACCTGTGCATTATGCACACGGCTGGATTGGCGGCGGGCGCGGATTGGTGCGCTATAGGCATCCAGTTTGGCTTGTTTGTCTGCCCCTGGTGCATTCAGAGCTGAGCTCAACAACGCCAGCTCGGCACATTTTTGCAGTGCAAAGGCGAACCAGCTTTTCACTTCTTCGTCCAGGCGGCTTTCCACGCTCAGATCGATCGGGCTGTGCAGCAGTGAGCACGAGGTGCCAATCCACAACGGCCGGCTACCGACCAGCGGCTGAAGGCGTTCAAACCAGCTGCTCACATCGGCACGCCAGACGTTACGGCCATTGATCACCCCAAGCGACAGCACCCACTCTTTCGGCAACGCGTTGTTCAGGGCAGCGGCATCATCTTTGCCTGCGACCAGATCCACATGCAGCCCCTGCACCGGCAGTTCGCGGATGGTGTCTAGGTTATGGCCAATGCTGTCGAAATAGGTAGTCAGCAGCAGTTTGACCTGGCCTTGCAGCGCGGCGTAAGCCGGTTTAAAGGCCTCCAACCAGGCGTTAGGCAGTTCCAGCACCAGCGCAGGCTCGTCGATCTGTACCCACTCAATGCCGCGTTTGGCCAGTTCAGCCAGCACTTGCTGGTAGACCGGCAGGATATCGTTCAGCAGCGACAGGCGGTCGAACTGCTCACCCTTCACCTTGCCCAGCCACAGATAGGTTACCGGGCCCAACAGCACCGGCTTGATTTTGTGACCCAGCGCCAATGCTTCGTCAACTTCATCCAGCAGTTGAGTCCAGCCCAGTTTGAACTGCTGGCCTTGAGTAAACTCAGGCACCATGTAGTGGTAGTTGGTGTTAAACCATTTGGTCATTTCCGCCGCCGCAGCAGGTTCACCGGTGGGTGCGCGGCCACGGCCAATACGGAACAGGGTATCGAGGTCGATCGAGCCATCCTGGTTTTGATGACGCGCCGGGACGTTGCCCAGCAGCAGGCTGGTGGTCAGCACGTGATCGTACCAGGCGAAATCGCCAACCGGCACCAAATCCACCCCGGCCTGCTGTTGTTGTTGCCAGTGACGAGCGCGCAGCTCGCGGCCAACCGCCAACAGCTCTTCCTGTGTTGAATTACCTGCCCAGTAACTTTCCTGCGCTTTTTTCAGTTCACGACGCAGACCAACGCGTGGAAAACCCAGTGTGTGATTTAGAATTGTCATCGTCATATTTCCCATTTAGCCGTCCAGATGTTTACACATCCATAATCCGCAGGTACTGTATGATCCACAAGCGCAATATTTTCACTGTCACTGTGAAGGACTCTCATGATCGAACTGAAACACTTACGGACCCTACAGGCTCTGCGTAATACCGGCTCCCTGGCCGCCGCCGCCGCACAGCTTCATCAGACACAGTCAGCCCTTTCGCATCAGTTCAGCGATCTGGAGCAGCGTCTGGGCTTTAAGCTGTTTGTTCGTAAAAGCCAGCCGCTGCGCTTTACCGCTCAGGGGGAGATCCTGCTACAGCTGGCAGAACAGGTATTGCCGCAGATCCAACAGGCGTTGCAAGCCTGCCACGAGCCACATCAAACCACGCTGCGCATCGCCATCGAATGCCACAGCTGTATTCAGTGGCTGACTCCGGCGTTGGACAACTTCCGCTCTTATTTCCCGCAGGTGGTGATGGATTTCAAATCCGGCGTGACGTTCGATCCGCAACCTGCCTTGCAGCAAGGGGAACTGGATCTGGTGTTGACCTCGGATATCTTGCCGCGCAGCGGGCTGCACTATTCGCCGATGTTCGACTTTGAAGTCCGGCTGATCCTGGCCCCCGATCACCCGCTGGCCAATAAGCCGCACATTGAACCGGCAGACCTGAGTGATGAAGTGCTGATGATCTATCCGGTGCAGCGCCAACGGCTGGATATCTGGCGCCATTTCCTGCAACCGGCAGGCGTCAGCCCGGCGCTGAAAAACGTCGATAACACGCTGTTATTGATTCAAATGGTGTCAGCCCGGATGGGGATCGCCGCGTTACCGCACTGGGTGGTGGAGAGTTTTGAGCGCCAGGGGCTGGTGGTCACCAAGACGCTCGGGGATGGCCTGTGGAGCCGGTTATATGCTGCCACCCGTGACGGCGAGCAGCGCCAGACGGTCACCGAAGCCTTTATCCGCTCGGCGCGTCAGCACGCCTGCGATCATCTGCCGTTCGTGCGTGATGCCGCCAGGCCGATGGGCAGCCTGCCAGACACTCAATCCTTAGCCTCTTTGAGCTAGAGGCTAGCCGCTTTCGGCGCAACCCAGCGGCGATGGACCCATAGCGAAGCGACAATCACCGAGCCACCGATAATAAAGCTGGCCCAGTGCGGTTGCTGATGCCAAACAGCAAAATTAACCAGCAGGCCTGCGGGCACATGCATATTGTTCATGATGCCCAGCGTACCGGCATCCACCTGTGTCGCCCCGTAATTCCACATAAAGTAGCCCAGCCCGGAAGCCACCACGCCCAGCCAGACCAAAATGCCCCATTGCAGGTTGGTGGTTGGCAGTTGGTTCGGATTACCCCACAGGAACCAGGCGACCACCGCTACTGCCGCCGCGCCCAGATAGAACCAGGAAAATGCGGTATGCTGCGGCAGCGGGTGCACTTCCATCAGGCGTTTGTAACCCACCATGCCGATGGCGAAACTGATATTCGCCGCCTGCACCAGCAGCAACCCCCACCAGAAGTGATCGCTCAATTGGTGGTAGCGGATAATCGCCGCCCCCAACACGGCCAGCAACGCGCTGAACAGATAGCCCCAACGCAGACGGCGGCCGCTGATCAGATCGTAAATCAGCGTGATATACAGCGGCGTAAGCACCGTAAACAGCAGGAATTCCGACACGGTCAGATAGATAAAGGCACGGAAGCTGATCAGATACATGATGCCAAGCTGGAAGGCGCCCACCAGCATATACAGCAGGATCACTTTCAGCTTGATATTGCGCCAGCGCAGGAACGGCAGAAACACCAGCGCCGCCAGCCCAACGCGCATCAGCACCGAGAACCAGCTGTCGACATTGCCTGCCAGGTATTCGCCGATCAGGCTAAAAGAAAATGCCCATAAAATGGTGGTAATAACCAGAAGCAGCACGACAAGTTCACCCTAAAAGATCCGAAAGGGCGATTGTAGCGGAAGGTGGCAAATGATGTTGTAGAAATAGGGTTGACTAGTGATTAAAAAAAGACCAAAATGCTTTGGCGCTTGCAGAAAGAAACTACGCTCTCCAAGGAGAGCGTTAACGATAAGAGGGTAGTTTATTTGGCCAAGGGGTTGCGGCGGATTTTACTAAATATCAAGTATTACTCTTATTCAGACAGCTTACCCACTATTTTTGATAGGTAGCGGGTGTATTGCCTGACATTTTTATACCCCATCTTGGTTATCGCACTATATCGCCTTGAGTAGAATGTTTTATATTTACTGTCAATCCTGCCACAGCTCAATGATAATCGATGCTCACCAATTTCCGAAAGAAAACCTTGTAACTCATTATAGGATAACTTTGGGGGAGTATAATTCTCCAATAACTTGCTGACTTTCGCACTCAACACCACATGATTATCATATTTTAAAGCATAAAGTACATGTTTCATCGCTAAAATAGATTCGCTCTTAAACACGATACCACCAGAGATAAAATCCGCCATCGATGAGATGAAAAACCGATCTTCAACGGCAGTATAGATGAGTACTTTTAATGTATTATTCTGGTCAGATGGGAAATACAAGCTCATGGCATTAAAGAATAACAATGGCGAATTTTTATCTCCAGAAAACTCGACGATAACCAGAGATGAATGCTGCGGATCATTCACGTAAAAAATAAATCTCAATGTTTTAATCATGCAGTCAAAGCAAAACACATTGCTTTCCGGATAGATTTTTTTTACAGCATCAACAATAGCGTTCCTTGAAAATAAATTCTTTTCATAAACAATAATATTTTTTGGAGACCATTTTTTAAAAAAAGAAGAGTCCATTTCAATATTCACTAAAATCTCCTGTCATCAAAATTCATCTGTAACAAAATTTACACGCTAAAGTTCAATTAGATGGTTAGGTTTATGGGACGTTATATACGACGAGAGTCTTTGATTACAACGATTAACGATACGTCATGGTAAAGGTTAACGGTGACCGAACTATCCCTGTAGCCACCGGTTCTGATGATGTTCGATACATTGCCGCCTGGAATGGAATGGTCACGGACTGGCTACCCGGCACGAATGAAGATACATTAGTTACGTTGTTGAAACTCACAGGAACCCCGTTGTGATCCAAAATTTGTACCCCAATACCTTTTGCTGCGCCCTTCATGGTATTAATCCCCATAACGGCCTGGTTGGCATCAATAATGTTGTTAAGGGGAGTTAAAGTATAAGCAATGGTTGATAATCCACTGGCTGAACATTCACTTAACTCGATGGAAAAACGTTTTTTTTCTGACGTACTGCCCGGCATTGTAAAATCTTTTTTACCGTATTTGCCGAGATTCACAACCGACTGAGTCGTGGTTGCACTGCAACTACTGGCACTGATAGTAAAAGGGGCAACCCGAAGATTAAGCACCGTCAATCTATCTAAAATGAATACCGCCATTAAACTACCATCATACATGCCACTGGTTATCGGCCCGGTGGGGACAATTTCTACGCCCCAATAAACATTCCCATTCAACCCCCACCCCCAATAGGTGGCGTTACTTGTTCCGCCCACACCCTGGTTGCCAAAGCGATAGCTTTTCCCGGTGTTATCGCGCAAATAAAAACGCATTCCCACGCCCGGAATATTGGTTGGAAATACGTTGCTTAATCCCCCGACCGTTGTACCCTGCGCTCCACTGACATAATAAGAATAGGCATTATTACCTAAACAAACAGCATAATTTCTAGTCACGGTATTGGACTCTTCACCAAACGCAATTGCCGTGCCCAGATTAAACTTATCACGTGCCAACAGGATATTACCGTTTATCACATCAGGTGAACTTAATTTTATGGTGTAACTTTGTAATCCCTGGCCAGATGAAAAAGCACAGTTAGCCAAGGCCGAGTGCTGCAGAATGAGCACAGCCATAATCAACGTTATTGAATAAATTATTTTCTTATAGGAGACATTTCTGTTCATAAAGACTATTCCAACATGTAAATTCAAGTAGTTTCCTAGCGCCCAAGCATTTCACGCCTTTGATGTATCTCGCCATAGTCATCAATCCATTGATACTCAATGCTGGCTTCGTCAGAAAGAAAGGCCGACAGCCCAGGAAATATAAAATCCCTACTTCCCTTCGGCACTATCAATTCACCTTCAGAGCTGTAACGCTTTCCAGCATCCGTCAGAACAATACGATTAAGAGATACATAGTATGGGCTATTATTAATCGCCTTTAGCCTAAATTCTTTATTGCTTTTTGTCATTTTCCATACAACTGAATCTCCCGCATCAGTTGCACTGCTGGCGAGGCCAGACGGTCGATAAAACAGTTTAATCCTTGTCCGGTAGGCTAATTCAAGATAACCATCAGTTGGCATATTACGTATTGGCGGGATATCTAATACATTAAACCAGAAGAGAGACTCCCTATCTTTTGGTAGCTTTATCTGATGCGTAAACACCAACCGGAATCTATGTGTTCTCAGCCCTTTAATACGAGTTAACGGGGGCATAATCAAAAAAGGAACCTCTGCATTATCAGGAGAGACATCGGGATCTCCGGCATCAACCCAGGCCTGGGCCAACTTTTCTGTTAGCTCAGGATTAGTGATCTGTACCGTCATTTCCTTAGCCGTTTCCTGATATATCAACCTGGTGCCACCTACAATTAGGCTAGCCTGAGCCAACATCACACCAGGGAACAGCCCACCACAGGTCAACAGTAAAAAAATGCCAACGAACCTCATTAACCCCATATTTTTATCCTATTCTCCTGCAGGTCGCCACCAATTGCACAATATCAGTTTTTTTCTCATTTATATGGACCGGTAAACTATAGTTAGCCTGGCATTGCCTATCGCGGCCCTGCCCCCAATGGATCTTAATATACCCATGAGGCTCGGTTGCACGCATAAACACCCGGCTTCCCTGACCAACAAATGTCACGCTGTTACCCTGATGATCGAAAACCTCAGCCCCTAAAGGCAGAAAGTGGCCAGCCTCGTCACGCAATACCAGCAACACTGGGTTACCTGAAATCGTCGGGTAATCCAGCATGACGATGGCACCATATCGCGGTGCAATTCTTTGTTCGGTCACTTTGAGCTCAATGTTGTCCGGAATTTCTTTCGGCTCCAGCATGACCGTATTCTCTCTATATGGCGTCAAACCAGCGGTAACGGCATAACCACGGCTGCCAATGCGCACTCCTTTACTATTGAGTAACGACGCACCATGAGCACCTGATGCTGAAACCACGGCTTTGGTTTCCCCCTGAGCTTGGCTCAGTGTGATCCCTCCAGGATGAATAACAACACTTCCAAGGGCACCAATGCCATACTGTGAATATCCGCTACCTTGGCTAGTGCTCGCCGTCAATATGGCATTATTCGCCCGATACTGAGCATTTCCCCCATAGCTATTGGTATTGTTCTTGTAACTGCGGCTGGCATAAGAGCCGTAGCTGAGTAGGTCCTCTTCGCCCAGAGAACCTGAAATTCCGGTCTGCGCATTCCAGCCCCCCAATGCGCTATGCGCCAACGAGGTCGTCAAGAAAGGAGAACCCACACTACGCCCCAGTGGCACCGAGAAGTTCAGCATGTATTGGGTCTCGTTCCCCCCATAAGCAGTGCGGCTCCTGCCTGCTGACAGATTAAAGCTTCCCCAGGCGAACGCATTCGAGTAACCCAGCTGATAAGTCATATCTCTGCCTTTATCAACGGTCCAATAGTTCTGTATCGAGCCACTCAAATAGAGGCTCCCGAATCCCGCAGGCAGACTTTGACTAATATTGGCCTGCACGCGGCTACGCTGGCGAGCGGGGATCACCACATCACTGTCTGTACTGCCAGCCAATTGCGCATAATCGGTAAAGCTGTAATACCCTTTACTCGAGAAGCGATAGCTGGCGACCGTAAAGTTTGTTTGTATCGGTTCCAGTAATTTACTGTAGGTAAAACGATAACTTTGCCCTTTTGCTCGCTGCTGGTTGCCAGCAAAAGGAATGGTCGCGTCCGACTGAGTGACATCAACAGCAAACGCCCCCAATCCGGTACTCAGTGCCAATCCCATCTGTGCAGCCATATAATGTTGCGACAACGTGCCGCCCGTATATCCCGTCCACAGGTTAGAGAATCCACGCTGATAGGTACCTTGTAAAAATTCTGGCGTATCACTTAATCGATCATTACGGTATTTCCCGAATACCAGGTTGTACCGTGCAACCGCTGGCCGCAATAATTGTGGGACAGTGGCAAAAGGAACGGTAAACGTGGATTGGCGACCGTCAGCTTCTGTCACGGTCACAGCCATATCTCCGGCATAACCACCGCCATACAATTTATCAATCACGAAAGGACCTGGCGCCACGCTGGTTTTATATAGAATATTGTCGCCCTGTCGTACTGTGATCTGCGCGTTAGTCTCTGCCGTTCCGTGTATAGTTGGAGCGAACCCCCTCTGGGAATCTGGCAGCATACGATCATCAGAGGCCAATTGAATGCCGCTGTAAGCGATGCTATCAAACAAATCTGGGGCAGTATAATATTGACCTAACGTTAATTGAGCTTTCAAGGCAGCGACGTCACGCTGTAAATAACTACTGATAGAAGTATATTTCCTCTGCGCCCCCATTGAGCCTAAATTCTGGTTAAAAAATCCATTATGGCGTAACCGCCAGTGTGATAAGTTTAGCCCCGTATTAACCCCTGCATAATATTGCGTCTGCATGTGACCTTTTGATGATGCTCGCCAGGCATTGGTATTGTAGTCAATAAACGCAGCCATCACGCCTGCATCCGCCCTATCGGGTGAAACATAATGCTGGTCAAACTGTCGTAGATAAGCTTGAGGAATACTGACCTGAAGCCTTAGGTTTGACTGCTCAAACTCAACCTTGCTATATGGCACCCATTTCTGGATGTCAATACAGTGGTCACCTGCTTGTTCCTCAAGAGGTCTATCAATACCCAAGCTGGCGATACTTTCTGGCTTGAAGCAAAAGTACGGTTCGTCATTCTCATTCTTACCAAGGATAACTTCTTGTATACCAACTGACCTTTGGTTGATATATATATCCAACCTGTAACGTCCAGGAGTTAACGTATTACCTCGTTCAAAGCGTGACAAGTCCAATGCTATACCATTCTTGTCAATTAGAAAATCCGTATTAAAACGGGTTGGAACTTCAGTATCTGCAACAGCCGGAAAAAATGCCAAACCATAGATTATCCATGGTAAGACAATTGTCGCCCAAGCAATAAGGGAGAAAGTTCTCGTGGACAAGGGGTTACCATCACCAACCGAGTTTTTTCTTATCGCATCGCACATCTGAAAGATCCTTTTTCAATAACACCTCAGCGAAGTGACAACGTCTGTTCTGCCCCAACACCATAGTCAGTCATAGGTTGATAAGTAAGCTGAAACTGTCCGGAATGGTTATGCATTCCTTTAATATTAAAATCCTCACTTGAGAAAGGAGCAATCATCCCCGACCCAAGATTGTAATTTTTATTCCCCATTTGCAAAACAAGCTGGCGGTAGGTGATATAGTAAGACGTTGGGTTATTTCCACGTAACACATACCCTCCTTTAGCCAAGGGAGTAACCCCCCAGTTAACTTGGTTTGATGCATCCGCCGCTTCTCCAACCAAATTTTTCGGGCGATAAAACAGTTTCAAACGAGAGCGTACGGCGATCTGTAACGAACTTCGATCCTGTTCTGCACTAACTGGGGGTATTTCTAGTGCGTTAAACCAAAAAAGCGACTCACGATCTTGAGGCAATGCTTCTCCTGTAAAAATCAGGCGCACACTCTGCCCATTTCTCGGATCAATACGAACAATTGGCGGTGTTATTAAAAAAGGAGCATCACTGTCCTGGAACGATACTGTCGAGTCACCACGATCCACCCACAGTTGCATTAACGATGGGGCGTCTCCCTTATTTACCATTTTTATGGTTATTTCATTTGCTTTTGCAGGATAAATGAAGCGAATTCCCTCGATCGCCACTGCTGAATTCGCGGCATTTGAGGTTAGCAAAAAAGAAAAAATACCTAGCAGCACCATGCCGCAAAGAGATAATGAAGCCTTCATAATTAACCTTTGAGAAGAACCCCGGGAATAACCCCGGGGGTTAAAAACTACAGATATTGCATGCTGTACTGAATACTGGTTCTCAACACACCAGCAGTAGGTTTAGCACTTTTACTAAAATAGTTGGCATAAAAATCAATATCGACGCTCTTACCCGTGATTTTTCCTATATTACTCGCAGACTCACCAAAGTTAGCCAGGTTGATTGGTGTGGTGCCATCTGCCTTATAAATACGAACTTGCGCATCCGTACCACCAGAAACATTATTTTTCAGGTTTCCATTGGTACTATCAACACTGCCGCCAGTGGCAAATAGTACTGAAGCACTCACCGCACCAACGTCACACCCTGCAGCATTCAGGCTAAATTTAACTGCCGGAATGTTGGCCGCCGCATTAGCAGCGGTAAAATTAGCAGACGTAACAGATGGCAGGGGAACGACCATATTTAGGCCTGTCTCTTATACACATCTAAAAGGGGGGGGGGGGGGGGGGGGGGGGGGGGGGGGGGGGGGGGGGGGGGGGGGGGG
>NZ_JAELTL010000301.1:0-226 GCF_016428815.1 Serratia sp. ASV30
CCAAGCACCCCGTCCTACGACCTGACGGTGGATATCACCATTCCAGGCGTGCCGGCAATCACCAGCGTGGTGGACAACGTCGAGCCGCACACGGGGGCGTTGCAGAAAGGGGATGTCACCAACGACAATACCCCGACCCTGAGCGGCAGCGCGGAAGCGGGCAGCATGGTGACCGTTTATGACAACGGCCAGGCCATTGGCTCCACCACGGCCGATGCCAACGGCA
>NZ_JAELTL010000302.1:0-224 GCF_016428815.1 Serratia sp. ASV30
ATTAATCATTTTTTCCGCCGGGCTGCCGCGCCAACTGGCCGGGCTTTTGCTGGACTGATAGGTCACGCTGTCCAACCCGCCTTCCCGCGCCGAAGCCAGGCCATCCATACCCGCCACCGCACCAGACAGCACGATCAGCCGCCCGTGGTAACGTGCGCAGGACTGCTGCAAACGCTGCTGCAATGCGGCATCTGCCAGGGCGCCAGTAGAGATCACTGCCAGCC
>NZ_JAELTL010000303.1:0-214 GCF_016428815.1 Serratia sp. ASV30
GCGGTAGACGCGGCGGGCAACAAGACCACGCCAAGCACCCCGTCCTACGACCTGACGGTGGATATCACCATTCCAGGCGTGCCGGCAATCACCAGCGTGGTGGACAACGTCGAGCCGCATGTGGGTCCATTGCAGAAAGGGGATGTCACCAACGACAATACCCCGACCCTGAGCGGCAGCGCGGAAGCGGGCAGCATGGTGACCGTTTATGACA
>NZ_JAELTL010000044.1:0-47293 GCF_016428815.1 Serratia sp. ASV30
CCCCCCCCCCCCCCCCCCCCCCCCCCCCCCCCCCCCCCCCCCCCCCCCCCCCCCCCCCCCCCCCCCCCCCCCCCCCCCCCCCCCCCCCCCCCCCCCCCCCCCCCCCCCCTTTTTAGATGTGTATAAGAGACAGGGTTTGATGGCTCATGAGTATGGACAGATTTTCCCGTCGGGAGGAATGTCAAAAATGTAAGGTGAGAAAAAGTGGGGGAATGAGTAGTACAACTACCTTTCAGTTATTAGGGCGTTTTTGGGGAGTGCATGCGCAACATGCCAAATAAGACTATGGTTGCCAGTATCGAAGCCGACAGCCTAAACAAGATAGGGCCTTTCTAATGATATTGTTGCCAGAGAGATCCACCAATACACTTCCCAAAGTCCCCCATATATACAGTATTCAGACGGCTATGACTATCTAGAGTTAACAAGTTGAAAATTCGGCTCTGGTTACTGATCTGCCCCAATTATATAGTGAGAAGCAGAGTAGGTTTGCGCCGATCAGCAGGCCGATCTTTTCGGGATAACCCATGAGTAAAAGGAAAGCTAGGAAACTCAAAAGAAGTGACGGAATGCTAATGGTGGTGGTGCCAAATCGATCACAAAGTCTACCTGCTGTTGGGGTGATGATCGACCAGAAGGCACTGAAGGTTGCAAAAACACTGGAGCCAAGAATACAGGACAAGCGCAACAAAGGTTCACCGCGGAATAGGTAGACCGTTGAACTCATCAGGTGTACATAGCTCAGCGAACTGTCTGCCTTTCGGCGCACCTGGAGTGAATAGGGTAGCATTACTGCACAAACTAGCATGCCAGCGCAGGCGCAGCGGTAAACAGCTTGCCACCCAAGTGGTCACTCAGGAAACTGGCGAATGGGCGATAGAGCAAGATGCCAGCGACTAGACCCGTTTGCAGTAGGGAGATGTTACGGCTACGTTTTTCCGGGGAAGAAAGTGAGGCGATATAGGGGAGTAGCACTTGTGAAATGCACGTGCCCATCCAGATCAACATGCTTACAACTGCTAGGCTGGCCAAGCTTTCTGCGACGCTGGATAGGCCAAGCATTAGTGTAGTCCAGAAGAGTAAGATCCGGTAAAGCCGATATGGGTTGAGGCAGTCTCCCAGTGGAACGATCATTAATATGCCGAGTGCGTAGCCTAGTTGGGAAGCTGTGGCTACCCAACTGACTTCAGTAACAATTACCCTCATGGTATCGGCAAATACAGGAAGCAGTGCTTGGTTGAAATAAACGTTTGCGACGGACAGGCCACAAATCAAGGCCAGTCCTGTCAGAGCTAAAGGAGAAAGTTCGATGCTTGATTTAGAAGCCATACTCGTTTCAGCCCCTATCTGTGTCAGATATGGGCGGAGTTTTCTTTTGTACTGGTGAAACTGTAATTGTATTAGAGTGGCCCAGAAAGAAGAATGCTGCACCAGCTGATATGATGGTAAAAATGATTAGCATTATCAGTAGATTACTGAATCCTTCTTGATAAGCGGCAAGGACAAGAGCATGGTCTAGATTTTGCGAGAGGCTCATATCCCCCATGATTAGGCGTTGGACCAGCTCGCTATTATCATTCTGCGGTTGCAGCCTAAGGAGGCTGCTGTTGACCAGGGTAGTGAGCATGGCAATGGAGATTGCAAGTGCTATACCTTCACCAGCGACACGCGTGGTGTTAAAAATTCCAGCGGCCATGCCTGCTTGTTCTTTGGGGACAACGTTTACCGCTAGCCCATCCATTAGTCCCCAAGGAAAACCAGCTCCGATACCGATGATCAGCATGGCAAAAATCAACTGCAGGTGATCGCCGATAGGGACTCGACTGAGGATATACAGCCCTGTGGCCGCCAGCAGAAAACCGAAGCCAGAGAGGGAGCCCGCAGAGATCCAACGGGTCAACCAGGCAGCCAGTAACGGCACCACCAGCATCGGTGTCGAAAGTGCCAGCATGACCAAGCCACTTTGTATGGGGGAAATACCTTCAACGCCGATCAGCCTGAATGGCAGCAGCACTATCAGAACGATGTAGCAATAGCAGGTTCCTAACGGAAGTAACTGGACACCGATGAAACGTGTGCGCCTGAGCAGGCTGAGTTCGAGCATCGGCTCTTTTGAGCGTAGCTCGATAACCACGAAAGCAATCAAGCAAGTCAGCGCGCTGATAAGTAAGCTCACGATCAACGATGAACCCCATCCAGCTTGCGGGGCGAGGATGATCCCGGTGGTGAAAAGTACGAGCATCGCTGAAAAACTCGCCAAACCTGGAAGATCCAGCTTTTGAGCCTGAGGATTCTTGCTTTCGTGCATCTGTGAAACGGCGGCGATTAGTGCCGTTGCAGCGAGTATTGCGGTGGTAAAGAAGATCGAACGCCAGCCGAATTGTTCAATCAGCGCACCAGTAATCATTGGACCAAATGCCAGGCCGAGGCCGAAGGTCGTTCCCAGCAGACTAAAGGCTCGGGTTCTGTCATGCCCTTCGAACTCTTGTGCCAGAGCGGCCGAACCGCTAGCGAGTGCCGCAGCGGCTGCTATCCCCTGAACTGCCCGCAATATATCCAGCCAGACAATGCTGGTGGCATTGGCCAGAAGTAAGCTGACGATGATGAATAGCAGAAGGCCCTGGGTGAATATGCGTTTGCGGCCATAAATGTCCGAAAGCGTGCCGGCGGCCATGAGTAGGCTACCGAAACTCAGCATGAACGCGTTGGTTACCCAGGCTTGGGCAGATGGGCTGGCGTTGAAAACCTTGCTGATGGTTGGGGTGGCGACGGCACCCCCGGTGAAACTCAGCGGTAATACCAGGGCAGCTAGGCAAATAGCACCGAGAACGTAGTAACGACCTTTTTGTAGGGAGTGATCGGAATTATTACCCATTGCGTAATCCCTCATTTTTGTAGCAATCTGGGAAACTAAATCTATAGAGGTCGCAATGTTTAATAAATGGGTTAAAACTCCGCTTATAATGAACAAAAAGGTCATAATCATATGGAGAGTCTCACCAGCATCCTCTCGTTCGTGAAAACCGCAGAATCGCTGAGCTTTGTCTCTGCCGCACGTGCCATAGGCATTTCCGCGACGGCGGTAGGAAAGAATGTTGCGAGGCTTGAAGCGTCTATGAACGTTCGCTTGTTTCAGCGTAGTACCCGCAAGGTTAACCTCACTGTTGAAGGGGAAATGTTCTACGAACGATGCCGGAAAATCCTTGATGACTTACAGGACGCTGAGGCCATGCTGTCGCACTCTGTTCAAGCTCCCCGAGGTCGCTTGCGGGTCAGTCTGCCCACTATCGGGTACCGCTTTCTGTTACCAATGATGCCTGACTTCCGCAAAGCCTACCCAGAAGTTGAGTTAGAGTTGGATTTCAACGATCAACTCGTTGATCTCATCGATGATGGGTTTGATGTGGTGATACGAAGCGGCGACCTTGTGGACTCGCGGCTGATGTCGCGCAGGCTTGGGCCTTTCCGTTTTGTTCTTTGTGCCGCCCCTGGTTATCTGCAACGTAAAGGGCGACCTGAGAAGTTACCCGATCTGGAGTTGCACGATTGCCTTCGTTACCGTTTTGTTACGACAGGTAAAATCATGGACTGGACATTAACGGCAGACCCGGAAATAACCCGGTTGCGCCTAAATTCTTCCCTGACGTTGAATAATATGGAGGCAATGCTTATGGCGACCATTGACGGGCATGGCATTGCTTACATGCCTGATTTTCTGGTTAAAGACGTGTTGGCTAGAGGTGAACTGGAAACGTTGCTTGATGGTTATACTAAGGAGCAGGGGATTTTCTGGGCCGTCTGGCCCTCTAGTCGGCATCTATCACCAAAGATTCGGGTTTTTGTGGATTTTATTTGCAGTCAACTATTCAAGCATGGATAAATAGCCGCAACCCACAGATTCGTGGTATAGGGGCACTGTATGCTACGTCTGTCTAAATAATCAATGGATTAGCTCAGACCGAACATGTTCGACCTCTACCATTTCGACAGTATTGCCACTTTGTCATTTTTTTCTTAAAGGCTACAAAGAATGAACGACCGATTAAGCGGCATTTCGGTATTGGTCAGCGTGGTGGAGGCGGGCAGTTTTGCGCTAGCGGCCAACAGGTTGCATCTCTCCCGTTCGGCGGTGGGCAAAACTATTGCCCGGCTGGAGCAACGGTTGGGTGTGCGCCTGTTTCACCGCACCACCCGCAGCCTGAACCTGACTGACGATGGCGCGCTGTTCTATGAGCGTTGTTTACGGGCGTTGGAGGAGATCCGCGTCGCAGAGAACCTGTTGGAAAGTGGTAAGCGGCAGGTCAGTGGCCGGTTGCGGGTCTCGATGCCGGTGCTGATTGGCCGCCTGTGTATCGCGCCGGTGCTTACCGCATTGTCGCGTGAGCATCCAGGATTGGAACTCGATCTGTCATTTAGCGATAGGGTGGTGGATTTGGCTGAGGAAGGATTCGATCTGGCGGTGCGTAATGGCCCTTTGCCGGACAGTGCCGGGCTGGTGGCTAGAAGGTTAGGAGATAACCGCATGACCCTATGCGCCTCGCCGGAGTATCTGGCTCGTTGTGGTGTCCCAGACAGCATTGAGGAGCTGCCCCAGCACGATGCCATCGCTTATCGCTACGCCTCAATGATACGTAGCTGGTTGATCCCGCAGGCAGATGGAACAACGCGAGAAGTGATGCCAAAACCTCGCTTGCTGATGGACGATCTTCAGGTGATTGCCGACGCGTCGGTGGCCGGGTTTGGCATTGCCTGGCTGCCATGCTGGCTAATCCGTGATGCCTTGCTGGAAGGCCGATTACAGCAGGTATTGGGGGAGGTACCGGGGAAAGACTTTGAAGTGCATGCCGTCTGGCCGCTCACGCCGCATTTACCCTTGAAAGTGCGGCTGGCGGTGGATGCGCTGGTCAGCCACCTGCCCGCGAGGATGGCGCTATAGTCGCGCCACCTGACTCAGGAGGCGCGTTTTTTACGCCAAACGACCAGCATCACGCCCAGCAGTCCAACGACCAACAGCACCATCGGCAGGATCATCAGCCCGGCCATCACCTGATCTTCGTGGCGTTTAACCAGCGGGATTTGGCTAAAGGCATAGCCCAATGTGACTACCGAACCTACCCACAGCAAGCCGCTGAGCCAGTTAAAGATTTGAAAACGGGCGCTATTGAGGCCCGAAATACCGGCCATGGTAGGCAATAGGGTGCGTACAAATGCAAGGAAACGGCCAATCAGCAGAGCGACCAGGCCGTGGCGGTTAAACAGCATGTGTGCGCGCTGGTGGTATTGCGCCGGTAGCTGTAGCAACCAGCCTTTCACCACCGAGGTATGGCCAAGCCATCGTCCTTGCAGATAGCTGAGCCAACAGCCAAGGCTGGCGGCGACCGTCAGAATAATCAGCGTGGGGATAAAGTTCATCACGCCTTTGGCAATCAAGGCTCCGGCCAACAGCAGTAAGCTATCTCCGGGCAGGAAGGAAGCGGGCAACAAACCGTTTTCCAAAAACAAGGTGGTAAAAAGGACGGCATAAACCACCCAAATCACGCTGGGATCGGCAAGTGCAGTAAAGTCTTGCGTCCACAGTGCGTGAACAATCTCTCTTAATACATCCATTTTTTATCCTGAGGTGCCTGGGCTGACTTTCTATAGGCTACCGTGCTGTCATAGCCATGCTCACCGGTAAATTTAGGCCACACACGGCGGTGAGGCCCAAGAGCACAATATAGTGTACCGCTATTAGCTTAAGCGGACATTAAACAGAGCATAGAAAATGTGGCAAAGGCCGTAAAACTCGGAAAAAGTACAGACGACCGTTGGGATGGCCAAGTTAAACGCCGTAAAACCTCGTGCCTTACTGTGTGATTTTATTCTAGCCACTCCTCATCAACCGGCGACTCTACGTAGATACTTTGCCTACTGCGTTCGTCTGGTCATCCAATAGGCATTTTCCCGCAGTGATGGCGTGAATTATTGACACCATTTATGGCCTGTTGGGGTAAAAAGCCGCAGTTCGAGTGATGATTTTGTTAGCATTATGGGTAGGCAATGTTATGCCAAACGACGCGCAAACCCTGATAGTGACTGGGGGTGTATCATTTTTTGCTCGTCGATGCGTAATTCTTCAAATAATAATGATAACTACTATCAATCCCTGATTGGTTTGATATGATCGCACGCTG
Organism: Serratia sp. ASV30; assembly: GCF_016428815.1. Classification (NCBI taxonomy): domain Bacteria; kingdom Pseudomonadati; phylum Pseudomonadota; class Gammaproteobacteria; order Enterobacterales; family Yersiniaceae; genus Serratia; species Serratia sp. ASV30. The sequence continues at coordinate 6,174 of NZ_JAELTL010000044.1, forward strand.
AATTCTTCCTTAAATGTTGAAATAGGTGGAGGCACAGCGTGAAAACGGCTGGCAAAATGACAAATCTAAGTGCTCAGGGCGCAGGCCGTGGGCAATGGGGCGCATTGGGGCGCAGTGTGATCGCCTCACTGGTATTGGTGGTGGGGTTGGCGGGCAACGCTCAGGCGGCTCCGGCCACTGCACCAGCAGTCGCTGAAAGCGTTGCCGCGGCAACGACACCGGCCACACCAACAGCGGTAACCCCTGTGGCGGGTACCCCGGAAAATATCACCCCGGTTAATCCTGAACCGACCATCCAACCGCCTGAAACGCGTGGTATGGACCTTTCCGTCTGGGGCATGTATCAGCACGCCGATATCGTGGTGAAAATCGTGATGATTGGCCTGGTGCTGGCGTCTATCGTCACCTGGACCATTCTGTTTGCCAAAGGCAGTGAGCTGTTTCGTTCCAAGCGCCGTCTGCGCCGTGAGCAGTTGGCGCTGGCCGACGTGCGTTCGCTGGACGATGCCTCCGAACTGGCGCAAAGCTTCTCGCAAGAGAGCATCAGTGCGGTGTTGCTGCAAGATGCGCAGAACGAACTGGAGCTGTCGGCGGCTTCTAACGACAACAACGGCATTAAAGAGCGTACCGGTTTCCGTCTGGAACGCCGCGTAGCGGCCTACGGGCGTCAGCTGGGGCGTGGCAATGGCTTCCTGGCCACCATCGGCGCCATTTCACCGTTTGTCGGCCTGTTCGGCACCGTATGGGGCATCATGAACAGCTTTATCGGCATTGCCCATTCGCAAACCACCAACCTGGCAGTGGTTGCCCCGGGGATTGCGGAAGCCTTGCTGGCCACCGCGCTCGGTCTGGTTGCAGCTATCCCTGCGGTAGTGATCTACAACATCTTTGCTCGCGTTATTGGCGGCCACCGTGCTCAGGTGGGCGATGTGGCGGCGCAGGTGCTGCTGCTGTTGGGCCGCGATCTGGATCTGGCGGCCTCGGCCGATGCCAAACGTTCGCAGCATGCGCACCAACTGCGGGTGGGGTGAGTTATGGCGATGCGCTTAAATGAAGATCTGGACGACAGCGGCGAACTGCATGAAATCAACGTGACGCCGTTTATCGACGTCATGCTGGTGCTGTTGATCATCTTTATGGTGGCTGCGCCGCTGGCAACGGTAGATATTCGTGTCGATCTGCCCGCCTCTTCCGCTAAACCGCAGCCGCGTCCGGAAAAACCGGTGTTCCTGTCGGTGAAGGCAGACAAGCAGCTGTACGTGGGTGATGAGCCGGTGACGGCGGAACAACTGACGGCGGTGCTGGATCAACGCACGCAGGCGAATAAAGAAACCACCATCTTCTTCCAGGCGGACAAGACCGTAGATTATGAAACGCTGATGAGCGTGATGGATACGCTACGCAAAGCCGGCTACCTGAAAGTGGGGCTGGTGGGAATGGAAGGCGTGGCCAAGTAATCTGAAACTCAGCCATTTCCTCTTCTTCGGGTTGCCTAACTCGAGGAAGAGGGCGCTATTACCTGTTTATCCCCGCGAAATCTGCCCCCTTCTCCCCTAATTCCCATGATATTGCTGACAACCTCAATCGACTTAACCCATTGATTATTTCAACGGGTCAGCCTGCAGCGCCCCTACGTGGTGAGCCGGTTGATATTTTCTCGGGCTATTTAGCCACGAGCATGTGCCGCAGCACGGGTGATTTGCTCATCGGTGGGGCGCACGCCGGTGTACAACACAAACTGCTCCAAAGCCTGTAGAGCGATCACTTCGGCACCTGTCACCACCTGCAAACCCTGCTCCCTTGCATAGCGGATCAGCGGGGTTTCTGCTGGCAGTGCAACAACGTCGAAGGCGATCTTGGCAGTCTTGATAGTGGCCGGTTCAAAGGCCAACTGCTCGGCTTCGCTACCGCCCGCCATGCCGATCGGCGTGACGTTAATCACCATCTCAGCCTGCAAATCGCCCACTTCTGGCTGCCACTGATAACCATATTGCGCTGCCAGCGCCTGGCCCGCCTGTGGGTTGCGCGCAATGATATGGCCGTTCTTGAACCCGGCATCGCGCAGGGCGGCGGTCACCGCCTTGGCCATACCGCCGCTGCCACGCAGAGCAAACGAGGTGGTCGGGGGGATCTGGTATTTCGCCAGCAGTTTGGCGATGGCGATATAGTCGGTGTTATAGGCTCGCAGGAAGCCGTCGTCGTTGACGATGGTATTGACCGACTCAATCGCCGTGGCCGACGCATCCAGCTCATCAAGGAACGGAATACAGCTCTCCTTGAACGGCATGGAAACCGCACAGCCGCGAATACCCAAAGCGCGCACGCCGCCGACCGCTGCCTGAATATCTTTGGTGGTGAACGCCTTATAGATGAAGTTCAGATCCAGTTCCTGATACAGATAGTTGTGGAAACGGGTGCCGAAATTGCCAGGCCGACCGGCCAGTGACATACACAGCTGCGTATCTTTGTTGATTTCACGACTCATAGCAGGTCCTTAGCGCATTGAAATAAGTGTCCCCACCGGCTAGCAAGCATCCGGCGGGGATAATCGGTTCAGCTTACGCCAAAAGACGGGTTATTGAGCACAATTTTTTCGGCATTGGTTTACCCCATTTTCGGGTAGACCCCAGGCCCGATAGGCAGCCCCAGTAGGTACCACACCACCAGCAGCAGGGTCCAGACGGTGAAGAATACCAACGGATAGGGCATGATCAGCACGTAATAGGTGCCGAGTTTGGCGTCTTTCAGGTAGCGCTGCAGAAAGCCAAGGAATAGCGGCAAGAAGGGCGACATCGGTGCCAGCGGTAGCACGGATGAGTCGGCGATGCGGAAAATCATCTGAGCGAAGGCCGGATGAAAACCCAACAGCATAAACATCGGCACGAAGATCGGGGCCAGGATCGACCAGATGGCGGAGCCGCTGGCAATAAACATGCACAGGAAGGCAGACAGGAACATCAGGCCGAGGAACGCCGGTGCGCCGCTCATTCCGGCCGCCTCCAGCAGATCCGTCAGGCCGATGGCCATAAACTTGCCCATGTTGCTCCAGTTGAAGAACGCTACAAACTGCGACAGCGGGAACACCATGACGATAAAGCCCGCCATGTTCTTCATCGGCTCGACCAGTTGGTTGGGGATATCGTCCGGGCGTCGGATGCTCTTGGTGACGACGCCGTAAGTGATGGCGACGGTGAAGAAGAACAGGATGATGATCGGCACAATGCCTTTTATAAAGGGGGAAGGGATCACCGAGCCGGTTTGCGGATCGCGCAGTGGGGCACCCTCTGGCACTACCAGCGCGGCCATCACGGCGATAAACACCAGCGCGGCGATACCGCTCATCATCAGACCACGGTTTTGTAATGGAGTGAGCGCTTCAAGTTTGTCATCGGAGGTGCCTTGCCATTTTGGTAGCCGTGGCTCGATAAATTTATCCGTTAGCAACGCGCCGGTAATGGTCAGTACGATCACCGAGGTGGCCATAAAGTACCAGTTATCGATCACGCTGACGTGGATTGCGCCGTCAACCGCTTTGGCCGCTTCGGTACTGATGCCGGAAAGCAGCACATCGGTGGTGACAATCAGCAGGTTGGCGGTAAACCCCGAGCCGACACCGGCGATCGCCGCCAGTAGCCCGGCAATGGGGTTACGCCCGACGGCCAGGAAGATCAACGCCCCCAACGGCGGCATTACCACCAGCGCGGCATCGGAGGAAATATGGCTGAAGAAGGCGATAAACAGCACCATATAGCTGGCGTAGCCGGCGCTGACGTGTGAGGCCATTTTGTACATCAGCGCCTGCAACAGGCCGACCTTTTCCGCCAGACCGGCACCAATCACCAGCGCCAGGATCGCGCCCAATGGCGCAAATCCGCTGAAGTTGTGGATGATATTGGGGAGGATCCATTGTATTCCCTCCACGCTCAGCAGATTTTTTACCTGGATCATTTCCCCGGTAGCCGGGTTTTTCACCACCAGGCCCAACCAGGAAATGAGCGCGGTGGCGAGCATTAACACCACGATTAAATAAACGAATAACAGGAAGGGATTGGGAATTTTATTACCGATACGTTCTACCCAGTAAAAAATACGCCCGGGGCTTTTATTGGCGGATGATGCTATCTCACTCATGATATTACCCTCTTGTCCGTAATCAGATTTTTATAGTTTTAGGGATCGCGATGGTGATCTGGCTCGGAACGGGAGCCAGAACGGCCGGGATTTACTTCAAAGGCGTAGGTTTCACCCCCGCAGGGATGGGGCATTGGTATGGCTGTTCGGCACGTTGCTGACGGAACTCCTCGCGGCAAGCGTTCAGCAAGGTGTTATCGCTCAGTAAAGCGACGGCGGTAGCGGCCATCACTTTACCTGCCAGGCACATGCCCTTATGGGCTATTGAGGTGCGGCCCTGGGCGACCAACTGCCAGGTATGCAACGGCGTCCCAAGAGCAAAGCAGGGGCTGAAGCACTGGGCCGTTGGCGTGACCCAACTGACGTCGCCGACGTCGGTAGAGCCGTACAGGATTTCTTGTGACTCCACGTAGGGGGAGACCTCGTCCATCAACACCTTATCGCCCAACTGCCGTACCCATTCCTGCCCGGCCACCCCGCCAGTACGTGAAATGTTCAGTTTGGCATTACGCAGGTCGTCTTTACTGAGCGTTTGGCGGATCTCCGTGGCAAAACGCCGCTCTTCATCGTTGTAATCCGGCAAGCCGAAATCACACACGTACTGATACATCGCCTTTTCCAGGCGGCGATTGGGGACGTAGTTGGAACAGGCTTTTTCAAAGTGCACCGTCATCTGGGTGTCGGTCATCAGCGCTGCACCTTTGGCAACGTTGACCAGGCGCTGGTAAATATCCTGCACCTGATCGAGCTGAGGAGCGCGTACCAGGTACAACACTTCGGCATCGGCCTGCACCACGTTGGGGGAACTGCCGCCGGTATTGGTGACCGCATAATGCAGCCGGGCTTCCTGCACGATATGTTCACGCAGAAAGTTGGCTCCGGTGTTCATCAGCGTCACGGCATCCAGCGCGCTGCGGCCGAGATGTGGCGAGTTGGCCGCGTGAGCGGCGACGCCCTTGAAGCGGAACGCGGCCTGAATATTGGCCAGGCTGCTGGTGTTGAACATGCCGCTGAAGCCTTCCGGGTGCCAGGTGAGAGCGGCATCCACATCGGCGAACAGCCCTTCACGGACCATAAAGGTTTTACCAGAGCCGCCTTCTTCTCCTGGGCAGCCGTAAAAGCGTATCGTGCCGGTTAACTGTTGCTGTTCCATCCAGGCTTTAACCGCAAAGGCCCCGGCCAGTGCAGCGGTGCCGAGCAGGTTATGCCCACAGCCATGACCATTGCCGTTTTCCACCAGCGGAGACGGGGTAGCACAGCCTGCATGCTGGCTCAGGCCGGCCAGCGCATCGTATTCACCCAATAAGGCGATCACCGGATGGCCGCTACCGAAGCTGGCAATAAATGCCGTTTCGATACCACCGACGCCGCGTTCAACCTCAAAACCCTCTTGTTCCATGGCGTTTGCCAGTAGCTCGGCGGAGTGGGTTTCGGCAAAGCGGGTTTCCGGATGATCCCAGATCTCATCGCTTAAGGCACTGAAACGGGCCTGATGGCTATTGATGTAATGGTGAATAAAAGAGACCAGTTCCGGCTGTTTCATTCTGCGCTCCCAAAAGTCGGTAGGTTCAGTGCCAGGCTGGCCAGCGTTTTTACCGCCACGGTGAGGACCTGCTCGTCAAAATCAAATTTCTCGTTGTGATGACCGGCGCTGAGTTCGCAACCGAAAATCACATAGGTTGCTTGCCCACCGTGAGATTTCACCCGTTCCATCATGTAGGTGGCATCCTCAGAGCCCGCTGCCTGCTCGCGGCGATCAACGACTGAACTAAGTTCGCTGATGCTGAGTGCCTGGCGATGGATGTAATCCACCCAAGGTTGCGTCGGCTGGCTGCTTTGTGCTGCGCCCATCAGGGCGATGTCGTATTCCACCCCGTGCATGATGGCGGCCCCTCGGATGACGTTGAGCGCTTGTTGGTAAACAAACTCGTTGATCTCATTGGTGGCGCCGCGTGTCTCTACCTTCATAAGGGCGCTGTCTGCGATGACGTTACGGCCGGTGCCTGCTTGCAACACGCCAACGTTTATACGTGAGCTGCCTTCGCTGTGACGAGGGATGGCATACAGCCCAACGCAAGCCTGAGCCGCTGCCAGCAGCGCATTGCGGCCATCCTCGGGTTTGGCACCAGCATGGGAGGCCACGCCACGGAAAGTGACGTCCAGCTTGGTGGTAGCCATAAAGCTGTCGCTGCCGCACACCAGTTCCCCGGCCGGTACGCCGGTGCCGATATGCACGGCGGTAAAGAAATCGACGTCATCGACCACGCCGGCTTCCACCATCGATTTGGCCCCGCGAGTACCTTCCTCGGCCGGTTGGAAGATCAGCTTGATGCGGCCATGCAGCTGTGGCTCCAGGCTCTTGAATACCCGCGCCAACCCCAGGCCGATGGTGGTATGCCCATCGTGCCCGCAGGCGTGCATCATGCCGCTATTGCAGGAGGCGAAACCTTCACGAAATGGCAGATGGTCGGGATGCAGCAGTTCGTTGAGATCGAGCGCGTCCATATCGACGCGAAAGGCGATGGTGGGGCCAGGGCGGCCGGTATCCAGCGTGGCGACAATGCCGGTAAACCCGCCGGAAAAGAAGGGTAGCCACTTCGCCAGGGCACCTTGTTCGATGGCTCGCTGTTCCTGCGCCGCCAGGATTTGTGCAGAGGGGAGTCCCATGCGGGCTTCGGCGTTGATCACCTCGTGGCCAAGTTGCAACTGGTAACCTAATCGATCCAACTCTTCCGCCACCAGCGAAGCGGTACGAAATTCAAGCCAGCCGGATTCGGCATGATGGTGGAAGTCACGGCGCCAGGCTTGCAGTTGCGGATACAGTTCGGTCACCAACGTTGAAAGCGGAGTGTTCATAGCAGTTTTCCATTAGTTATCACGCCTTGAATGAAATTCAGGCAGCAGTGGAGGTCAGGCAATTAAATTAAAATTGAATATTTGCGTAATTAGTTACTAAAAAGCCGTGAATGGTGCTTATTGAGCGCGATACTACGTTTAAATAAGCGAAATGATGATTGGGTTATTTATTCTGTTTTTTCGAATGTACACAATGGTATCGGGTTAAATAAGATGCCAATATCTTGCTACTGATAAACAACGGTTATCGCAAATCGCCTATGCCAGCCTCGATAAAATTGCACCAGTTACGCGCCTTTGTGGAAGTCAGCCGCCAGGGCAGTATTCGCGCCGCCAGCCGTACCTGTAACCTTTCCCAGCCTGCGTTGACCAAGTCGATTCAGGAGTTGGAGGAGGTGCTCGGCGCCAAGCTGTTTGTCCGCCGTAGTAAAGGGGTGGTATTAACCGACTGCGGTGATAACTTTTTTCAGCATGCCAGCCTGATCCTCGAAGAACTGCGGGTGGCGCAGGAAGATATTCAGCAGCGGTTGGGGTTAGCGGGTGGCTCTGTCAATATCGGCGTCGGTGGCAGCGTTGCCCGCACGGTAATGCCGAAAGTGATCACCCAGTTTCACCGCGAATATCCCAATGTGAAGGTGCGCATCGTGGAGGGGCAACTGGTCTCGATGATCCCGGAGCTACGCCAGGGGGAATTGGATTTTACCATTAATACCTACTACCCCAGCAGCATGGACAATGAGTTGAGCTTTGAGCGGCTGATGGAAAGAGAATACAAGGTGGTGGTACGCAAGGGGCACCCGTGTGAAAACGCCCGCACGCTCAAGGAGCTGCAACATTGCGATTGGACTATGCCAACCCCCAATGGCAGCTACTACCGCCTGCTACATGAACTGTTTGGTGATATGGGGATGGCACCGGCGATCAGCGTCACCTGCGAAACCTTTATGGCCTGTACCAGCCTGGTGGCGCAGAGTGACTTTGTCAGCATTTTGTCGGTTGATGTGATCTCCGATCCGATCCTGGGCCGCCATCTGGTAGCATTGGAATTGGACGAAGCCTTACCACAAGCTACCTTCTACCTGATCCAACGAAAGGATACGACGCTCACGCCGATGGGGGCCTACCTGGCTCGCCTGTTCAGGCAGCACTGCCGGTAGCCACCTATCCGTGGTGCCGCTAGTGGCGAATACAGACGATCAGAGGATTGGTAAACCCTTTGATAATAATGGCATTTTTATCTAACCCCCTGATCTTTGAGTAAAACCCGATGCCCGGGGTTTGCGGTAATACTCGGTTCTGCCAAAGGTCTGCTGGCGTATTATCCGTGGGGTGGCTCTCTGTTCGGGTAAAGACGATTTCGTTCACGTTTTCCAGCTCCGATGGGGCGACGGTAAAGTAGACGGTCCTTCGCAGGATATAGTCATTACCCTTATTCTTGATTGAGCCGGAAAATTTCAAAATCCCATCATAAGCCGACCTGAAAATGACGTCGATATGAGTGTTGACCTCAACTTCGTCAGCTTCATTGATTCTGAGGTGCGCGAACAATTGAGCATCGCAATGGAACGGCTTGCGGGACTGTACCTGATATATATAAAAAAGAGTTGAACATAAGCTAATAACCAACAGCAGGGCTACGACGATCTTTTTCATGTTTTTACTCTACTGTTTTGTAATTTAAACAATTTTTATAGCTGGCGGCATCAATTTTACTGCAGGCAGCGAGCAGCCGGACTCTGAAACGGTCGTTATTAGGGTGTGCCTCTGCATAAAAAACATCTAGCTCCTCCCGCGAACAGTCTATGCCTTCTGCTGCTATCTCTTTGATGATCTTAGCGGTAAAAGCTTTATTTGGCTTGTCATCATTTAAGTTATAGATGCTACATTTTTCATGAGTCACCACGAAGTTCACGCTCTCTTTTTGGCTATGTCTCAGCATAGTCGTGCCAGTTACCGTGGTCAGTAACAGTAAAACTGCAAGTATGTAAATTATCATCTTGTGTTTTTTTAACGATAAATAGATAGATTGATGCTCTCCTTGCTCGGTCGTTGTAGGCACTGGGTTTTCTGAAAAGGTGCTGTATTTGTCAGTGACAGGAACCCCGTTGTTCGGCGCTGCTTCTGTTATTCCCTGAACCGATTTTTGTATCGGATGGATTTCCGCATCCATTCTAAAACCGACGCGGGGCACGGTGGAAATGATATCTTTACTCACGCCGAGATTAGTGAAGGCTTTGCGTAACTCACTAATATGGTTATTCAGGCTGGCATTAGACGGCGAAAAACCATAGTCCGCCCAGACGTTTTTTAGCAGGTCATCGCGAGCAAGGTTGACCCTATTGTTGTTAATCAACTCACTGAGTAACCGGGTTGCTGGCTTTGATAATTCAACAGATTGCTGAATGTCATTTTTAACCGTCAATATTCTATTGTCAGGATCAAAGATAATATTAAGGTTTATTATATATTTCATGGCGATAACCGAGCATCCTTGGTGTTAGTGTTGAACTGCGTCCAGTGATAAGAATAGTCTTAATGGTTTGACTGTGCGTAGGAATTTAGTGGTAACCCGCTACCGTAGTCAACCCTGATTTGAACTATTTTTTCAGCAATAATAACTAGTTGAATTCAAGACAGTATTACCTACTCGCATATCGGTTTTTTTTCGCTCAAAATGACATTAAATATATTAAAGTTGATAATTTTTAGTGGTTAATTCTAATTTTTGCGTATTAATCAGGTTATTTTGCTTGTTCATTATCTGATCATTAAGATTTATCGCAACGCCAAACCACCGGCAAAAGCGTTTAAAGAGTGTACGTAATGGTGAAGTCGGTAAAGTGACTCCTTTCTTCACAGGCAACGTTGGTGCTGTCGCAGACCCTGGTAAATTGGGGGCTGGTCTTGTCATTGAGGATGCTAACTGTCCTATTAAACTGACTGAGTCAACCACTATCCAAAAGCTGCAAAAAGGCATAATACCTTGAGCTTCATTGCCTATCTGCAGGGTGATGGTGCGTCTGCCACTGTTACCAAAGGCAAATTCAAGGCGGTTGCCAGCTTCCACTTTAGCTGACCAGTAATCGGCTACGTCATTATAGGCATAACCTATTTTTGGCATGCGGAGGTATCCGCATCCCTTGTTTGAGGGCGACAGCGTCAAGGATGATTTTCCATATAAACGAAACCCATATTATCGCCGTGTTTTCTTGCCGATTCATAAGGAACTAAAATGACACCACATATTGTTATCACTATTCAGGATAGCAACCGTTATTTTGCTCTGGGCATTCAACATATTTTGCAGGACTATTTTCTCGCTAAAGGCTGTACATGGAGTTTTGTGCCAGTTGCGCCTGGGATAGCGATCGACCTGATGGTTTGTGTCAACCCCTTTGGCTGGTCATCGCGGTTCAATTCCCGCCGGGAAAATCCGGTAAATCGGCGGCTTGGGACGATTATCATACGTGATACGGCCGCTGAGAATATAATACGTCAGCATGAGCTCGCCCTATTAGGTCGCAAGGAACGGCCTGATGCCGTGGTGCATTTGGTTGAGGAGATGTTTGAGCAGGCAAGTCGGTCGTCTCTGACAGACAATACGGTAAGTCCGTGTCGGCATTTGCATCTGACCCCGCGCGAGCGCGACGTTTTGCAAGGGATCTCAGAGGAATTAACACCTGACGAGATCGCGAGTAAACTTTCGCTGAACGTCAAGACCGTCAGCACCCATAAACTCACGGCGATGCGCAAGCTCGGCTTCAAGCGTAATGGCGAATTATATTACTGGCTGCGGCAAGGTGGCCTGTGGTAGGGGAATAGTCCGCGTATGCCGGTTGGTTTTCGCCGTATTGTTTTTTCTCCATGCTTACGACACTATCTCAGGCAAAATTCACTCGGGATGAGAGTGAGCACTGGAGATAAGTAAGGATATCGATGAAAAAACTCATAGTAGCCGCGGTGGTCTCAACCATCGCTGGTACCAGCCAGTTCGCACAGGCCTCCTCCGATGAAACCGGGTGCAGTTGGAGTGATTATTGCGCAATGGGCGGTGTGCCCTACCTGGCCGCCGATAATGATACCCGCGTCAATCTGCTGATGCTGGCTGCGGGACTGCGTAAATTACCCGTGGCACTGTCGTCGTTGCCGCAGGATATTAGCCGCAGCAGAGGATACACGTTTGGCGTGTTCCCTGGTGAAGCCGCCACTGAAACCGATCAGGCCACCGCACCTGCTCAAACTGCCGTACTGCAGGATAATCCTCTCAATATACAGGCGTTAAGCTTAGGCATTAAACCGTCGGGATTAACCGGGGTTTCAACAGAAAACGAGGGGCGTTGGGTTTCTAATAATCCAGACTCATTAAGCCAATTTTTCCAGGCCCTGCTGGCAGACCAGCAGCTAGATCAGGCCGAACGCGACTTACTGGCGTTGCGCCGGGCCAAAATTTACCGGGGGGAAGCGCAGCCGGAGCAATTTTTACCGCTGATGGCAAACTATGCCGCAGGTTCCCATGCAGCGGCGTTCAGAGATTACCTCACCAGTGCGGAACAGTTTTATCAGGGGCAGTTTGCTGATGCGGATACCGGGTTCCAAAGGCTTAAAGAATCGGATCAGCCTTGGGTAGCCGAAACTGCCGCTTATATGCTGTTCCGTGTGGCCTTGAACCAGATCACTGAAAATGCCACGGATCAGTACGGCATGTTCGATCCGCAGCGGGCTAATAAAGAGGCGGGTGCCCTGGCATTGCAACGTGCGCAGGCCTATCTGGCCACCTATCCCAAAGGCGAATATGTGGATTCCGTGCAGGGATTACAGCGCCGGGTGAATTGGTATCTGTCCGACTGGCCGCGTTTGGCACAGTTGTATGAAAGCGAGATAACCGCGGCCACCGATATCAATACGCTTGGCGCGATGATTGATGAAGGGGACCAAATTCTACTGAGCCGCAACATTCCTTATGACAGTGCGGAGCCGCCCTTTGTCAGCAGTGCCGATGCCCCGTTGTTGACCTTTACCCAAACCATGAAGTGGTTGCGCAAGTACAATCTCGATAACCAGTCAATGCCGAAAGTGACCGATGAGATGCTGCAGGGGTACAAACCGATGTTTGTTGCCGCCAATCAGTTGCCGCTCTGGGAATATATGCATAATGCCTGGCTGTTCTATCAGCAAAAGGATTATGCCGCGGTCATCAAGGCGATCCAGCCTGCGGCACAGCTGGCAGCGAACGATCTTATCGCGTTCAGCCAACAGGTCCTCTACGGCGATGCCCTGGTGATGCAGGAAAATTGGCAGGCTGCCGAAGCCCATTGGCGTCATCTGCTTGGCATGAAGCTTGCCCCTTACCAGCAACAGTATCTGCAGCTGATGTTGGCCACCGCCTTGGTGCAGGAAAATAAAACGGCGGCTATTTTTGCCCCAGACAGCCCAATCAATAACCTGCGTTATCGCTCCGTGGTGCTCAAAAGCCTGGCCAATAAAGCGTTGCTGCAACAGCAGGCCGTAGGCGCACCCAATGACGAAGAAAAGACCATCGCTCTGCATACGCTGCTGTTTAAGGATTTGATGGTGGGTGACTATCAGGGGTTTATTGACGACAGCCAACTGAAAAAAAATATCAAACAGACGCCTGACCCGCAGGTGTTTGGCGATGTTGCACTCAGCGTTTTCGATTGGGATGGCAGCCGGACGGAGCCTGGTTATTTCTGTGCTTCTTTAGACGCTAACGTTGCCGTATTGGCAAAGAACAAGACTGATGCACACGCCATGAACTGCGTGGCAGAGTTCTTGCGTACCACCTTTGCCGATATCAGCACGGAAGCGGAAATGGGGGGCAATGAACAGTTGGATGATCTGGCTGGGGTCGAACTGAGTAAAGATAAAGCGCACGGCAGATTAAAATATTATCAGCAAGTGATCGCCGATCCCAAGGCCGAACCGGAAGATAAAACCTATGCGTTGTACCGGGCAGTGATGTGTTTCTCACCTTCCGGCTACAACAGCTGCGATCGGCAGGAGATCTCACAAAAAACTCGCCAACGTTGGTTTAACCTGTTGAAGAGCCAGTATAAAGGTAACCAGTGGGAACAAAAGCTCAAATACTATTGGTGATGCGCGTATTGCTGCTGCTGTGGTTGCCAATCTCTGCAACCGCCGCAGCGGCGGATAACGCAGCTGGCCGGTATGTAAATGCGCATGATTACCGCGCATTCTGGCTTTGGTCCGGCGTTTGGCCGCAGCCTGCGTTGCAGCAGGCCGATTTGCTCTATCTCCATCAGGGTGAAATCGTTAACGGCCGCCAGGGCGCTCGTTTTCTGAAGCTGGGATTGCCGTTGAGCAAGCTCCAGGCGCCTGCCGTCTGGATCACCGTACGTGTCGCAACCCTGGACATATCCGACGAGGTATTGGCCTCGGCGGTGCGTCTGCCTGCTCGTTGGGCTGCGGCAGGCAATCGGGTGGTAGGGCTACAGATCGACTTTGACGCGGCAACCTATCAACTGGATAAGTACGCGGAATTTCTCGACAAACTGCGCGGTCGTTTACCCAAAGAATATGCTTTGGGGGTGACTGGCCTGCTCGATTGGGCAAAGACCGGTAACGTCAGCCAGTTGAATGCATTACCGATCGATGAGTTGGTGATCCAAACCTATCAGGGGCGGCGCACGGTCACGGAGTATGAACGCTATCTCCCCGCGCTACTTAAGCTACAAATCCCCTTCAAAATCGGTCTGGTGCAGCAGGGCGACTGGAACGCCGAGTGGCAACGGCGGCTGACTACATCGCCTTATTATCGCGGCGAGGTGGTTTTTTTGTTGAATACGAGCCTATAGTTGTTGATTTTATATAAGTATATCAATTGGATAATCATATTATTTGCTTATGCTAGTAGGCAGAACTTAACTGGTCTAAAATAGGTGTGAATCGAACGATTCATGCCTATTTGAACGACTGAGGAAATTGCCATGATTAGCTTTACGGCCAACCAGGCCAAAACCCAGTTTGGCGAGATGATAACTAAAGCTCAGCGTGAGCCGATCAGCATCACCAAAAACGGTAAACCTTCCGTAGTGGTTATGTCTGTTGAGGATTACAACGAGTTTGAGGCGTTGAAACTGCAAAGCTTGCGCGCCAAGCTTGCGCAGTCCATTGCTCAGGCAGAGGCTGGCCAGTTGCATGAGGGTGAACAGGTATTTGACGAGTTGATGAAGGATCTTTAATGGTTAACTACAAACTGACTGACGATGCGCGAGAGGATTTGCGCGAATTAAAGGCATTTTCTCTGAGGCAGTTTGGAACGTTAATAACAAGGGAATACTTGGCTGATATGCGTGCCACTATGCAGCATTTGGCTAATATGCCGGGGATGGGCACTAATGAAGTTGAGAGTTTAGGATTGGATATATGGAGTTTTCCGTATATGAGCCATACGATCTATTATCAACGTGCCGCTGATGGAATTTCTATCATCGGCGTTGTTCACCAGAGTCGCCTACCAACGTTGTTATTAAATCGTCGCATATGAACATAGGATGAAGGTGCTCTCTTTGGCTGTTTTTTTGCGCCCCCGTTTTGCAGACTATGTATGTAGGGGCGTAGCATGCAGTACTCATCCAAATTCCGTTCCAGCCTTTAACCCCACCACTAAACACTCACTAAACAGCCGGGGATTTTTGCCCGTGTTTAGTAATCCCAGAACGCTGGGCTTGATAGCTTTCACAAAAGCATCACGCAACCGCGGCGCGGCTGGTAAAGTCGCTTGATTGAGTCATATCTCCGCTATAAATTGATCTGCATCGTTTCACTAAAACGATACAGATAATGCCAGGCCGTATATTTAATATATTGATTATTATGTTAATTAATGGCGTGTCGTGCATAAGTTAACCGATTAACGTCAGCACCGGAGGGGGAGCGAAAACATGGCCAATATTCGTGATGTCGCACATCTCGCCGGTGTTTCCGTGAGCAGCGTTTCCAACGTGTTAAATGGGCGTAGTAATCAAATGCGCCCGGAAACCCGGCTGCGTATCGAACAGGTGATGCGCGAATTGAACTATCAGCCCAACAGAGTGGCGCAGCAGTTGAAAACCGGGCATGCCCGGATGATCGGTCTGCTGGTTCCCTCGATCGTCAACCCCAGCTTTTCTGCCCTGGCTCGCGAGGTTGACCTAGCGGCTAAAGAACACCGCTACCGGGTGTTGTTGGGCAACACCTATCGGCAAGAAGATGAAGAGCGCACCTTTATCGAAGATATGTTCGCCCATGGGGTGCGGGGCATTATCGTTGCGGCGAGTGATATCCGTAAGACCCATTTTGCACAGGCTGCCGAAATGGGAATGATGATCGTCAACTACGATAACCGGATGGTGGGGAGTTTCACCGCTGATGCCCGGTTATTCGACAGCGTCTCAATGGACAACGTAGAGGCCGGGCGGTTGGCGGCTCAACACCTGATCGAACGCGGTTGCCGCAATATCGTCTTTGCCACTGAGGCCAGTCTGACCATGAGCCGCAGCCATAAGATTGAAGGGTTTCTCACCGTAGTGCGTAATCATCGCCTGCCCGCTCAGCAACGGGTGATAGAAGGCAAAGCCAGCGGAGAGTATGGCGATACCGAGATGGCCGAACTGGGCTTTACCCTGGCCGCTCAGGTACTTGCTCTTTCTCCGCGCCCGGATGGCGTGGTGGCTATCAACGATGCTCTGGGTATCGGCCTGTTGGCGGGGCTGCGGGAAGCGGGAGTGGCGGTGCCTGGTGAGATATCGGTGGTGGGTATCGACAATATTCCGCTCTCGGGGCTGGTGTGGCCCGCGCTGACC
The DNA here is from genome assembly GCF_016428815.1 of Serratia sp. ASV30. Taxonomy (NCBI): domain Bacteria; kingdom Pseudomonadati; phylum Pseudomonadota; class Gammaproteobacteria; order Enterobacterales; family Yersiniaceae; genus Serratia; species Serratia sp. ASV30. The sequence goes on from NZ_JAELTL010000044.1 coordinate 21,983, forward strand.
TCCATCATGCCACCGCTTGCCGAGATGGCCCAGGTGATGGTGGGGCGCCTATTGCAACGCGTAGAGGATCCTACATTAGCCCCTGAAGAGTTTATATTCCCACCGACGTTAGTCAGCCGCCAGTCGGTAATAACCATTACGCCATAACGCGCAAAGAGTCACGAGAACGATTAAATAGCATTATTTATTGTCAGGTAAATATACCTGCGCCCTTCAGGTACGCCTGTAGCAGATTATTATTCCGATTAACAACATTGGAAGTATTCTATTATGCAAAAAAGAACGCCTCAGGAAATTGAACGCAGTGCCATTAGAAAAATGACGCTGAATATTGTCCCGTTAATGATCTTATTATACTTTCTGGCTTTTTTAGATCGTAATAATATGGCCTATGCGGCAATTGCATTGGAGGATAGCCTGGGGTTAACCGCCACGGCTTTTGGCTTTGCCTCTGGGATATTCTTTATCGGCTATTTTATGTTTGAAATTCCCAGTAATGCGGGAACCATCAAGTTTGGCCCACGAATCTGGTTTGCCAGGATCCTTATCACCTGGGGGATATTTGCCGTATTGATGGGTTTTGTCCGCACGCCGATGGAGTTGTATATCTGTCGGTTTATGTTGGGTGTCTGTGAGGCGGGGTTTTTCCCCTCGGTCGTCTATTACTTCACGGTATTTTTCCCGGAGAAGTACCGCACCAAAATCCTCGGCATGTTTATCATCGTACAGCCGTTGTCGAACGCTATCGGCTCACCGATTTCCGGGCTGATCCTTAACGTTGAGCATGGCTGGTTTGGCCTGGAACCCTGGCAGTGGCTGTTTATCCTTGAAGGTATTCCACCGGTGATTATTGGCCTGTTTATCCCTTTTCTTATCAAGAACTCACCGAAGGATGTGGGCTATCTCGATGTGGAAGAGAAAGCCTGGCTAATGGACAACACCACCCGCAGTAAATCGGGTTCCAAGGTCAAGCTGTCTGATTTTGTGCAGGGCATAAAAAATAAAAAGTATCTGTTATACGCCATGTTGAATTTTGGCATGGTGTGCGGGATCTACGGTTTTGGGATGTGGCTGCCCTCCATCATTACGGCTATCTCTGGCGATGACATTTTCCGCGTAAGCCTGATTGCCTTTATTCCCTACGGGTTGGCCGCCTTGCTGGTTTATCCGTGGAGCCTATGGGCCAGTAAAAGCAAAAAAATTGGTGTGTTTGCCGGCATCAGCATGATTGTTGCTGCCTTTGGCCTGATAGGTGCCGTGGTGTTCTTTAACTATAACGTGTTTGTCGCGCTGATGTTCCTGAGCGTGGCTGCCATAGGTATCTATACCTCGGTTCCTTCATTCCTTTCCATGCCAGCCAATATTTCTACCGGGGCGGCGGCAGCGGCCGGACTGGCAGTGGTGAGCTGTATCGGCAATATCGGGGGGTTTGTCGCCCCTTATGTGGTCGGGTTATTAAAGGATGTCAGTAACAGCAATACTCCGGGGCTGGTTTTCCTGTCGCTGTGTTTATTGGTTACCGGATTGATCTGCATTTTTTACTGCGCCAAACAGCGTGAAGGCGTTATTCGCTCATAACTGGTTTTATCTACAAATAATCAAGAGGCAATAAAATGGGAAATCTAACGGGTAAGAAAGTGTTTATTACCGGGGCCGAGCAGGGGATTGGCAAAGCTACCGCAGAGCAGTTGATTAACGCCGGGTGTGACATCTACATCCACTACTTCAGTGGCGAAGAGGGGCCAAAGGAACTGGCTGAATTAGCCCATTCACGCGGTCAACGCGCCGCCTATGGTTATGCAAATTTAACCGATACCGAAGATACGCAGCGATGCGTCGCTGCCGCCGCTGAGTTTCTGGGGGGGATAGACATACTGATCAATAACGTGGGTGGCATTATCGCCCGTAAATGGCTCGGTGAGATCGACCGTCAATTCTGGCAGACGGTGATAGATGTCAATATGACGACCATGTTGAACGTCACGCAAAGCGCGCTACCTTACTTAAAAAGCGCCAAGGACGGAGCCAGCATCGTCAATTTGGCCTCACTGGCTGGCCGTTCCGGCGGGCATTCTGGTTCACTGGTGTACTCCACTGCCAAAGGGGCGGTATTAACCTGGACCCGCTCCCTGGCGGCGGAACTGGGTGAACATGGCATCAGGGTCAACGCCGTAGCGCCGGGGCTTATTCTTGGCACTCGCTTCCATAACCTGCATACCAGCAAGGAATCTGCCGATGAAACCATCCACGGTATTCCCCTTGGCCGCGCGGGGAGCCCGGAGGACGTCGCTCGGGTGATTAAATTCCTCGCCTCGGAATATGACGGCTTCGTCTCTGGCGCCACCATCGATATTAACGGCGGTATTTACCGTATGTGAGTCAACCCAGCCGCTGATAAACCGCAACCGATTCACTACGTAGGGGCGCTGCATGCTGCGCCCACCTGTCTTCCCTACTGGAAAACACTATGATCAAAGCCGACATTATTCATCCGCAACTGTTGGGTGCACTGGCGCTGTGCGGGCATAAGACCCAGATCCTCATCGCCGATGGTAACTATTCGTTCGTCACCAACTCGTCGAAAGAGGCCACCATTGTCTATCTGAATCTTGCCCCCGGAATGATCGCCAGCAGCGTGATATTAGCAAAGGTGCTCAAGCATATTAATGTGGAACATGCCTCGATGATGGCTTGGCCGCAAGGTTTCACCAACACCATCGCTGCCGAATATCAGCAACTGCTGCCTGACGGTTGCCCCATCGATTATCTCAACCGCGAGGCCTTCTATCATGCGGCAAAATCACCGGAGACATTATTGGTTATCGCCAGCGGTGAGATGCGGCGCTTTGCCAACCTGCTGCTGACCGTGGCGCCGGTGTCGTTGGCTGATTGAATGCGGGTTATCTTTGCGGGAGGGGCCTCTGTTGGCTACTGACAGAAACTGTCAACAGTGCAGGCTACACTTGGTTTTTGCGGGTAGGAAAATCCTGAAAATTGCCCCTATTTCTGACAAGGACACTCTGATGATACGTGCTATTACCCTCCTGACTGAAAACTTTTCCGATTGGGAAACCGCTTTGATCAACTCGACGGGGCGTGGGTACTACGGTTTTGACTGCCGTTTTGCCACCCCTGGCGCAGCCCAGGTCACCTCTTCAGGTGGCATGCTGGTTTCCCCCCATCTGGCAATAGAAGCCATTCAGCCTGATGAAGTCGATCTGCTGATTGTCTGCGGGGGCACTATCTGGCAAACCGCACAGGCGCCGGATATTACCGCCTTGGTTGCTGCGGCTTATCAAAGTAACGCCATCGTCGCGGGGATTTGCGATGGTACTCGCGTTTTAGCGCAGGCGGGTGTGCTTGATGCGGTCCGCCATACTTCCAATTCGGCAGAAAACCTGTTGAGCCTGAACTATGGCGGTGCGCAATACTATCAGGATGTGCCTTATGCCATCGCCGATCGGCGCGTTATCACGGCACCGGGTACCGCACCGGTCAGCTTTATGGCCGCAATCTTGCGTACTCTGGGTCTGGGGGATGAAAACCTCAATGCCTACCTTGCGATGCATGCTGCTGAGCACCGCAAGCCAGGCTAGTCCACTGTTATAAATAGCCGCCGAGAGCCACTTCACGTGGAGACAGGCTCTCTCTGGCCGAGGGTGTCTGGCTGTTTGTGCGCAGATAAGGCAGCATAAGGGCGGTCTTTTCTCTGCCGTCCCACTAGTTGTGCCGAAGAGATGAGGTTGGTTTCTGCCGGCAACGTTAATGGCAGCGGCAAGCGCGGTAGAGTGATTGACGACCGTTCGTTCAGATAGCGTCCTCCCCCCTGCAGTAGCCACTGATACAGTTCCTGATTGCATCTGAAATTGAGCTTGCGCATGGCGTTCTGCTTATGGGCATTGGCAGTTTTATTGCTGATTTGCAAATAGTTGCCGGTATCCTGCCCATTCATTCCCATGTGTATGCACCGCAAAACCTCCTCTTCCCGCGACGTCAACGGAGACATACATGTGCAATCGTAGCTGGACGCTGCTGGTGACCCAAAAGGCGGAAACAGCACGCTATCCAACCGCTCATATAATGAGGATATTGTCTGGTGCCGGTACAGCGCCCTGGTATGGCATTGTTCGCAATGCACCCTTGGCTTGAGCTGGTTTTTGTTGCGCCCCTGCTCGGTGATAAAGAATACCATCGGATGATTTTTCCGCTGATGTAAGCGGTAATGCCATGGGTAGCTAGTGACCAGATCGCCCAGGAAAATGATGTCGATATCGCTGCCAACCTGTGTTTCCTCAAGTAGACGGATGTCCAGCCGACGGGCCTGAAAATAGGTTTGCAGCCCCAAGCCCAGACCATGGGTAAAATAACGGTCAGCATCGATTATCATGATGGACAGAGGTTGTTTCATGGCATGAGTTCCTTTCAACCGGCGTGTCTGCCTTGCGTGAAACACCGTGGCAGACACGGGATAGATAAATGTCAGTAGAAAAAAATCAAACACAAGTCAGAAGGGGGAGGCGTATTTAGCCTTCCGCCGCAACGGGCTGCGCTTCCCTTTTTTCATGATGTTTAGGTGATGGCGAGGGTTCAGCAATATACCAGCGTAAACTGTTATTGACAGCGCCAGAGGTAACATAAGCTTTTTTGTTTTCAACTAATCGCAGCAGATAGTAACGAGCAAGGTATATTGTCGTCTCGGAGTATTCTGCGATTTCCCGTGTTTTGGGCCATTGAACCTGCGGGGGAACGCCTGTGTGATGAATGTCGCGCTTGCAAAGGGTTTGTAGGGCAATAAAAACATTATTTAACTGCTTTTCCCTTTCTTTATTGGTGCGATAAGACATGTCACTACCTCCTTTTAATGCGTCTTGATGGGTGCTATTCGAAATGGAATAATCCTATGCTGCTTGCTTTTGTTGCTAACTTTTCTAGGTGATCACAGGGGAATACTGTCAGAATCATAACCCCCATTTCTTCCTTATGAGGCGTCAGTTTACCATTCTAAGCTATCATGGACTATTGTTTCGTGAAAACCAAATTTACGATCAATGAGTTCGCAAATACCGCGTTTTGCAGCATAAAATACTAAGTAATTCGTTTTTGCGACCGTAGTCGTCGCAATAAGAATATTCTTGCATATAAATAAGGTTTTTATGGCGAAATTGCTCTGTTTGGAAAACAACACTTTCAAAATTTAGAGGTATTTGCAATAATTTTTTGGCGACAGGAGATGAGGTTGTCCGATGGAGTGGTGTGAGAATTTTCCTATCATAAATACCCTGATCAATGATTAAATTGATGTGTGGCTGTTTTATGGTCGGAATTCTATCTATTCAAGGGTGTCGCATAAAGTTGTATTTTAATAATTCGCTTTATTCATCGGATGAAGCACCGGAAGAGGCTTGTCTTTTCTGGTGAACTGCCCCCTTCGCAAATAAAGGGGAAGGAAAGGGATGCCTTCTTTTATACCAAATGAAAGGATGCTGCCGGGTATATCAATTACCGCCAAATAAAACAGCGTTGTTCTGATAGGCACCGTTTTAATTGTGTCGGGGTAGGTATGTCTGGATTTCTCGTTAAATTAACGTTTTAAGGATAAAGAAAACATGAAACTGACTAACATTGCGCTGGCTACGGTTCTGTCTCTGGGTATGGTCTCTCTGGCAAATGCTGATGCGGGTTCGGGCAAGGTAAATTTCGAAGGTAAAATCATTGATGCACCTTGCTCTATCGCTCCAGAAAGTATTGACCAGACCAAGAGCTTTGGCCAGGTGGCTAATGTGGAGCTGGTGAATGGTGGTAAATCTACTAACGTGGTGAACTTTGATATCAAACTGCAAGGTTGCGATATCTCTAGCAAGAACAAAGTGCAGGTCACCTTCGCTGGTCCAAATGGCGGCGCAACTGGCACCACCAACACCCTGCTGGCCATCACTGGCGCGGCAAAAGGTGCAAGCATCGCGATGTTTGATGGTTCTAACCAACCGATCACCCTGGGTACTGCGACTACCGTGCAGAACCTGATTGCGGGTAACAACACTCTGAGCTTCACCGCCTTCCTACAGGGGCATGCCGGTACTACGTTGACCGATATCGTAGAAGGTGACTTCACCTCTACCACCAACTTTACCATGGCATACAACTAATAGTGGATGTTACTGCATGCGGTTTCCGCATGCAGTTTTTGCTGTCCTTGTTCATTAAGGGAGCCAGGGATGTCGGTGAATAGTTTTACGGCTACCTCGTTGTTTTTACTGGTGGGAGCTGTCACGGCGCTGCCGGTTTGGGGGGAGGGAAGCCAACTCAGCATGAACGGGGCGATAGTGGCTTCCGCCTGCGATATTGACACCACCAGCCGAGATCAGACCGTTGATATGGGCACGCTGCCCTTCGATAGGATTGTTAATGACAGTCAGGCATTGTCACGGCCATTCAGTATCAGGCTGGTGAACTGCACGCTTAAGCATAGCAACGATAACATTTTGGGCAAGCAGCACTTTCGCGTCACGTTTGACGGCCGCAATGAAGATGGGTACTTCGGTGTTGAGGGTGAGGCGCGCGGCGTAGCACTGGTGCTGAACGATGCGCTGGGGAATCAGGCGGTTCCAGGTAAGGAAATGCCGGCACAGACGCCGGTATTACAGGGTAAAGATATATTGCTGCACTACACCGCACGCATGGTAGCCAACAATCAGCCGTTACATACCGGCACCTATAGTGCACAAGTGCGATACCAGTTGGATTATCACTGAACAGCAGGCTGACATGATAATGGACGGTCAGCACGCCAAGACAGATTGACTTCCCCGGCAGGATATTTCCTTTAATAACAACCATAACGCCCGGGAAAGTTTTAACGCATAAAGGTCAATGGATGATGAGCACCCCACTTGTAGGAGTACAGGTTCCGCGCACCCGCTTGTTGCCGCTGTTGATTGCGCTGGCACTGGTGAATGGCCAGGTTTCTGCCGCTAAACCCATCGAATTCAATACCGACGTGCTCGATGTTCAGGAGCGCGGCAATATCGATTTGGGGCGTTTTTCCCGCAGTGGTTACGTGATGCCGGGTGAATACAGCCTGCTGATCAACGTCAACCAGCAGGAACTGCCGGAACAGACGATCCCATTTTATCCCACAGACAAAGATCCGAGCGTTACCGAAGCCTGTTTGTCCCCCACCTTAGTGGAACAAATGGGGCTGAAAGAGGAATTTACCCGCGATCTGGCCTGGTGGCACAACGGGCAATGCCTGGTGATCGGTAGCCTCAAGGGAATGACGGCGCGCCCCGAGTTGGGCAGCAACACGCTCTATCTCAGCATTCCACAGGCTTACCTGGAATACAGTTCTCCCGATTGGGATCCACCTGCACGCTGGGATAACGGTATTCCTGGGTTGCTGCTGGATTACAACCTCAACGCTCAGAGCCAACGTCAGGATCAAAACGATGGTGTCGAGAAAGGCTATAACCTGAGCGGCAACGGAGTGGTGGGCGCTAATGCAGGGAGCTGGCGGCTGCGTGCCAGTTGGCAGACACAGATTGACCATCAAACCGGCTCAGGGCAGTCCACCCAGCGCAACTTTGAGTGGACACAGTATACCGCTTACCGGGCGATCGCGCGGCTGCGGGCCAAATTGACGGTGGGTGAAGACTTCCTCAACTCCGACATTTTCGACAGCTTCCGTTACACCGGGCTAAGCCTGGTGAGCGACGACGCGATGCTGCCGCCGAACCTGCGCGGCTATGCGCCAGAGGTGAGTGGCGTGGCACGTACTAACGCCCGTGTGGTGGTCAGCCAGCAGGGGCGGGTGTTGTATGAATCCCTGGTGCCAGCCGGCCCGTTCCGTATTCAGGATTTGAGCAATGCGGTTTCGGGGCTGATGGACGTGCGGATCGAAGAGCAGGACGGCAGCGTGCAGACGTTCACTATCAGCACGGCGAGCATTCCTTATCTGACCAGACCAGGAATGGTGCGCTACAAGCTGGCAAGCGGGCGGCCAACAGACTGGCGGCACCGTACTCAAGGCCCGCTATTTGGTAGCGGTGAATTCTCGTGGGGGGTCAGCAACGGCTGGTCGCTGTTTGGCGGTGGCGTGGTGGCCGGTGACGAGTACAACGCGTTGGCGGTGGGGATTGGCCGCGACCTGATGGCGTTTGGCGCACTGTCGTTTGACGTGACCCAATCGCGGGCCAATTTGCCTCAAGGGGATACCCTGAGCGGGGGGTCCTATCGCCTGCGTTATTCGAAGAACTTTGACCAGATTGGTGGCCAGGTGACCTTTGCCGGCTATCGCTTCTCGGAACGCAGCTTTATGACCATGGGGGAATTCCTGGAGGTACGTAACCTTGGTACCCGTAGCCAGAGCAGCAAAGAGATGTACACGGTGTCCTACAGCCAGCAGTTCCGCGATATAGGGCTAACGGCCAACCTGAACTATGACCACCAGACCTACTGGGATCGGGACGCCAACGATCGCTACAGCCTGTCGCTCATGCGCTACATGGATATTGGCCGCTTCAAGAACCTTAGCCTGTCGATGACCGGCTACCGCAATCAGTACAACGGGCAGAATGACGATGGGGTGTTCCTGTCACTGTCGCTGCCGTGGGGTAACAGCGGTTCGATGAGCTACAGCGGCACACTGGATCGCAATGACAACACCCACCGGGTCAGCTACTCCGATCGGGTCGGGGATCGTGGCAGCTATCAGGTGAGCACCGGCTTTACTCGCAAAGGGGCATTGGCCAGTGGTTTCTATAGCCATGAGGCGGATTGGGCGCAGATTAACGCTACCGCCAGTGCTCAATCAGGGAGCTACAGCACGGTAGGACTGGCATTGCAGGGTGGGGTAACGGCGACTGCGGAAGGTGCTGCGATGCACCGGGTCGCTATTCCGGGCGGTACCCGTTTGCTGGTCGACACCGATGGCGTAGCCGATATCCCTATTCGCAACTACGGTGCTCCAGTGCGCACCAACCGCTTCGGCAAAGCCGTGGTGGCCGACATGAACAGCTATTACCGCAACCGGGTGAATATCGATCTGGACAAGCTGCCGGATAACGCCGAAGCGATGAAATCGGTGGTGCAGGCCACGCTGACGGAAGGAGCGATAGGCTACCGCCGGTTTGACGTGATAGCGGGTGAGAAGGCCATGGCGGTGATCCGTCTGGCAGATGGCACTATGCCGCCGTTCGGGGCGACGGTGCAGAACCTGAAAAAACGCGATGTGGGGATCGTCAGCGACGCCGGCAGCGTGTACCTGAGCGGTATTGAACGCGGTGAAACGATGACGGTTCACTGGGACGAGCAGGCGCAGTGTGAACTGACATTACCAGCGGTATTACCAGCGAACGGCATGGCTGAACTCTTGCTGCCTTGCCGGGCGATAACCGCGAAAAAAGACACCACAGACCTGGCGGCAATACAGAAAAAGGCTGAGACAATACAATGAGATACGAAATGACGAAAACCAATACGGGAATGGCGCTGGTCGCCGTAACCTTACTGTGCGCGTTGACCACGCAGGCCCAGGCGGCGATCGCGCTAGATCGTACCCGGATCATCTTTCCTGGCGGCGATAAGTCGGTCAGCCTGAGCGTCAACAATGACAACCCGCAATTGCCCTATCTGGCACAGGGCTGGATAGAGGATACCAAGGGCAACAAGGTAACCAGTCCGTTAACGGTACTGCCGCCGGTACAGCGCATCGAACCAGGTGCCAAGAGCCAGGTAAAGGTACAGGCGTTACCGGTGTTGAGCCAACTGCCACAGGATCGGGAAACGTTGTTCTACTTCAACCTACGTGAAATCCCGCCGAAGAGTGACAAGGCTAACACCTTGCAACTGGCGTTGCAGACGCGCATCAAACTGTTCTATCGGCCAAAAGCGCTGGTGAAAACGACCACCGAGATGGCGACGCCGTGGCAGGACCAGCTGACGTTGACCAAGCAGGGCGACAAGTATGTGGTGAACAACCCGACGCCGTACTACGTGACACTGGTGGATGCGGGCAGCAGAAAGGGTGTCAGCGCAACGGGTTTTGAGCCGCTGATGCTGGAGCCGAAAAGCAGTGCTCCTTTAGGTATCAGCGCGTCGGTATTAGGAGGATCGCCAGTGCTGACCTACGTCAACGATTATGGCGGCCGCCCAGTGCTGACGTTCCGTTGCGGCGCATCGGACTGCCAGGTGGAACCGGCAAAGAAGAGTTAATTGAAACCGGTCGTGCCAGGTTACAGGGAGAGGGCGCGGGGTCAGGTCTGCAAGGAGAGAACGTATGCAACAATATTATCCTGTTCCTAGTAAGTATCGCCGGGGGAGCATGAGATCGAGGGTCTCAGGCTATTGCCTTGCCGGGGCGCTATTCAGTGTCGTGCTGACCAGCGTTCCGGTCAGCGCGATGCCGGTGAATATCAGGGGAACCGTTATACTGCCACCGCCCTGTACGATTAATAATAATCAAACCATTCGGGTGGACTTTGGCGATGAGGTGATGACGACCCGGATTGATGGCGTCAACTATAAGCAGACCATTGTCTATAGCCTGAATTGTGACATCCAGAAATCCAACGATCTGAAAATGAGCATTCAGGGCGGCACTGCGGGCTTTGGGACCGGATTTTTGAGCACCAATAAAAGCGATTTGGGTATCGCTTTGTACTATGGGACGCAACGGTTAAATATCAATACCTGGTTTAACTACACCTATCCCAATCAGCCGGTACTGTATGCGGTGCCGGTCAAGCGTAGCGGGGCCACCTTGACGGGGGGCGAGTTTACCGCCTCCGCCACGTTATTAATTGATTACCAGTAAGGGAGCATAAGACATGCGAATTCTACTGTTATCCCTACTGGCTGCGGGTTTAAGTGGCCTTGTATCTACTGCATTTGCCGCAGGGGGCGATATGAAATTTCGAGGAACGCTGCTCGAGCCGCCCCCTTGTAGCATTAACAGCGGCAATAATATCATCGTTGATTTTGGCCTTAAGGTGGGTGTCAAAAAAGTGGATGGCGTTAACTATATGCAGAACATTAATTATGATCTGGTTTGTGAGCCAAATACCCATGGTTGGGCGTTGAAATTGAAGCTTACGGGGAACCCCATTTCTTTTGATAACGCCGCGGTGCAAACCAATATTAATGGGCTGGGGATTAAAATCCTGCGTGACGGTCAACCCTTTGTTCTTGGCAGTGAAATAACCATTACGCCGTCCAGTAGACCCCAGCTTAAAGCCGTGCCGGTACAGCAGGTCGGCATAGTTCTAACGGAAGGCGCGTTTGAAGCAACGGCAACGCTGCAGGCTGATTATCAATAACAGGGAGGAACTATCATGCGATTTTCGGCACTGTTAATATCCCTGTCTGTAGGGCTTGGCGGTTTATCCAGCGTATCCCAGGCGGTTGATAATGTGCGCTTTAGAGGCGCTCTGGTGGCTGACCCTTGCACATTGCGAGTCACGGATGAAAATATCAATATCGATTTTGGCTCGATCGTTGAGAAATATCTTTATATCAACACCCGTACGCTAGGGGTGCCATTGGTATTACATCTTGATGATTGCGATCTTAGCCTGGGGAATATGGTCAAGCTGACCTTTTCCGGCACGGAAAATAGCAGGCTGAACGGTCTGCTGGCGATATCCGGGGCGAGCCAGACCAGCGGTATTGGCATCGGTATTGAAACGCAACAGGGAAATAAGGTCGCGATCAATACCGGTAGCTATAACCAAGGGCTGATCTCGGGCAACAATACCATCAGCCTGCGAACCTATGTGCAGGGTGAGCCCGATGCGATTAGCCAAAAAACCATTAACCCTGGCGACTTTACCGCCAGCGCGACGTTTTTATTGGAATACGAGTAGCCCGTAATACGGCTTACCCTGAAATCGACGGTGTGACTAATGAGTCCGCGGTAGATAAGGGATGATCACAGGGGTATTTATGCAAGCCATTAGAGTGATGCTTTTAGCCGTCATGTTGCTGACGGCCTATAGCGCCAATAGCGCGATTTATTCTTATATTACCCGTAGTGAGGGCACGCCCGAGAACGCCAAATATTGGTGGACTATTGAATACTGGGATACCGTTGATGCGACACCAAATCCGTGTTACGGCTGGGGGCAATGTACGGTATTTATTGGCCACCGGCACAGTGATGCTGGAGAGGCTGGCCCTGGTGTTTCTGATGGTATGGAATATCTTGATGGCATCCAGACTTTGCGGACGGTAGGCGATGTGGGCGCGGCTTTTCAGCGTAAGTATTCGCTACCGCGCAGTGGAACCCAGAATCACGTTGGCCCAGCAGTGACGCAGGAATGCGTTGGGATGTACTTTAAAACGACCACCGGGACCACAGATGCAGGTGGCAGCAGAATGATGCCCAGTAGCTTATGCGGGATCGTACCACCGCCGGTGGGTAAATGTGAATTTACCGAAACCAGCATTGAACTGACCCATGGTCAGGTTCAACTTAGGGATATTGAAGGGCATCAGGCGCGGCAGACAGGTTATATCCGTTGCACGCTAACAATGGACGTGATGGTTTACCTTGCAGGGTCGGCCGGAAACGGTATGGTCAATCTCAGAAGCGACGGTAGCCTGCAAACCCGCTTGACCATAGGTGGGGTGAGTGGCTCTACCGGGGTCAGGATCCATGCTTTAGCAGCGACCAAGATGCCGCTGGAGTTTATGTCTACGCTGACTAAAGTGGGTACCGTTGAAGCCGGTGATTTCTTTGGTTCGGCCACCGCTATACTGACTATGCCTTAGTTGTTGATAACGTGCGCAGCATACGGTTGAGGTTGTTCAAACCGTATGCTGCGCACGTTTGATCTATTCGTCAGGTTTTTCGCACCGTAAACTCCAGTGCCACACCAATGAGCGTCATGTTTTTTACCGACTGAGCTTCTGTGACCGGGATGAGGCTTCCCTGAAACTTAACCTTCTTCAGCGGTCCGTTGATCACCAGTTTGGCCCGCAGGTTGGGGAGGGACTGGGGGCAAATAGGGTAAATAACTCGCCCCTTGATGGCGACTGGGATCTTCCTCAGGTCAATGCGTTGCAAAACGCCGATCGAGGCATACAGCACCGCAAGCGGCGTTATGGAGACTAGTTGCAGCGGCGTCACACTAATAAAATCCAGCAATAACTCTGGCTTAAGATAATGCAGACCATCATGAGCTACGGTGACGCCAGTGATTTCTGGCATTGCGAGAGTCTTAGGCGAAGAGGATAAGTCTGTCATTGGGTCAGCCTTTGTCTGGAGTTGCCGCAGGTGTGTTAGTTTGCTCCCACTGAACATCCTCTCTACAAAACCTCCTTTTTCGTCTCTCAAGCAAGAGCGGGTGCCAGATAATTTGAAAAACGGGATTTAGCTCACTCTTATTCACCCACTAAAGGGGGTTTCTCCTAACCTCAAGTGCTTGGTTGGGGTCCGCATCATGTTGGCGTCAACGGTGCCAATAGCTGGCGCTATTAATAATCTGTCTGAATAACTCAATTTTCCAGCTACGTGACAATTGCTCATATTGTCTTAAATGTAGATAAGATATTTCTTGTCTTGTTGGGTAATAACTTAATTGCTCAGGATGTACACCAATAAATAATCTGTATGAATAACTCGGTTTTCCAGCTGCACGACAGAGAGTCATACTCTCTTAAATATAGCTAAGACACTTCTTGTTTTTTGTTAAGTAATAACTTAGTTGTTCGGAATTAGTACCAATAAATGCAGGGATTCTTAGCTGTTAACGGGAAAATTCTATTTGAACTATCAGAGAAATTAATCAATAATGGTTGTTATTCAAAATTCCAATCAGTTCTATTATCACTCATGTCAATTTAAACGTATTGGCCCATTACAGGTCCGGCACACGATGGGGGGGATCAGCGGCTTTGCTATCCGGCTTGCGCCAGTGTGCCGTGATAAAAGCCATTCCCGAAGGATGGGTAAATGGTTTTATTTATAGCTTAAGCATTATGAAATAGATGGAAGTTATAAGGAATATCAATAATAGTCTCGCTGCACATATTGGCCTTGGTGGGGAATATTATGGATTCACGTGATGGTTTAATTCGATGGCGGCTTTGTGGCTAGAAATTGGCAGGAATAGACGAAATAGCTAGGGAAAAATATCCATATGTTAAAAGGACGAACAAAACGTAGGCTGCTAGGGGGAGGCGCTTTAGCGGCGATTGCTATGCTGGTCTATTGGCATTTCAGCCAACCGTTACCTGCGGAGTTTAAAACGGTTAAGGTTACCCAGCGTGATTTTCAACAGAACGTTTTGGCGACCGGCCAACTGGATGCGGTACGTAAGGTTGATGTGGGGGCTCAGGTCAGCGGACAGTTGGAGAGCCTGAAGGTCGAGATTGGCGATAAGGTGCAAAAAGGGCAACTGCTCGGCATTATCGATCCCCAACAGGCACAAAACAGCATTCGCGAAGGCGAGGCCACGCTACGGCAACTGCAAGCCCAGCTGCAACAGGCGCAGGCGGAGCAGCAACTGGCAGAGGTCACTTTGCAGCGTAACCGCGAATTGGCCAAGGTGCAGGCGGTATCGCACCAGGATCTGGATAAATTGACCACCGATCTGGCGGTGAAAAAGGCGCAGGTGGCAAACACCCGGGCGCAGATCGCCAAAAATCAAGCCAGCCTGGATACCGCCAAGATCAATCTGGCCTATACCCGCATTGAAGCGCCGATGGACGGTGATGTGGTGCAGATCACCACCTTTCAGGGCCAAACGGTGATCGCCGCACAGCAGGCACCCAACATTCTGACGTTGGCAGACATGAGTACCATGCTGGTGAAGGCACAAGTTTCCGAGGCGGACGTGATCCACCTCAAGCCGGGGCTGAAAGCCTGGTTTACCGTGCTGGGCGATCCGAGCAAACGCTTTGAGGGCGTGCTGAAAGACATCCAACCCACCCCAGAGAAGGTCAATAACGCCATCTTTTATTACGCGCGTTTCGAAGTGCCAAATCCGCAGGGGTTGCTGCGCCTGCAAATGACCGCGCAGGTGCATATTCAGTTGGCTGGCGCCAGCGATGCGCTGGTTATTCCGCTGGTAGCGTTAGGGGAACAAATCGCCGATAACCGTTACCACGTTGCGGTGCTGCAACAGGGCCAGAAACAGCTGCGGGAGGTGACGATCGGCATGCGTAACAACCTGGATGTGCAGATTGTCAGTGGATTGACAGCCGGTGAAGAGGTGATTGTCAGCCGCGGCGGCGTGGAGGGCAGCTGATGGCCGCACTGTTGGAACTGAGTGATATCCGGCGTAGTTATCAATCCGGTGAGCAAACCCTGGAGGTATTGAAAAGCATCAGCCTGCGGATAGATGCTGGTGAGATGGTGGCGATCATCGGGGCTTCCGGCTCCGGTAAATCGACGCTAATGAACATTCTCGGCTGTCTGGACAAACCCAACAGCGGCATTTACCGCGTGGCCGGGCAGGACGTGGCCACGCTAAATAGCGATGCATTAGCCCAGCTGCGGCGCGAGCATTTTGGCTTTATCTTCCAGCGTTATCATTTGCTGCCACATCTGAGTGCGGCGCATAACGTGGAGGTGCCTGCCGTTTACGCTGGGATGAGTCACTCGGCACGGCATGCCAGGGCGGCGGCCTTGCTGCAACGCCTGGGATTGGGAGAACGTATCGCCTATCGGCCAAGCCAGCTGTCCGGTGGGCAGCAGCAGCGTGTCAGCATTGCGCGGGCATTGATGAACGGTGGCCAGGTGATCCTGGCGGATGAGCCAACCGGTGCGCTCGATAGCCACTCAGGTAAAGAGGTAATGGCGATCCTCAAGCAGCTGTGCGAGCAGGGACACACCGTGATCATCGTTACCCACGATCCGGCGGTAGCGCAGCAAGCCGAGCGGATTATCGAAATCCACGATGGCGAAATCATTGGCGATTCTCGGCCACAGGCACAGAGCAAGCCACAGGCCAAGTCGTTGGAACTGGCCACGCCAGCCCCTTCCTGGCAGCAGATGGCCGACCGTTTCCGGGAGGCGTTGTCGATGGCCTGGTGGGCGATGGCGGCCAACAAGATGCGCACCCTATTGACCATGCTGGGGATCGTTATCGGCATTGCCTCGGTGATCTCGATCCTGGTGATAGGCGATGCCGTCCAACAGCAGGTATTGGCCGAGATCAAATCCATCGGTACCAACACTGTGGACGTCTATCCTGGTAAGGATTTTGGTGACGATGACCCAACCCTCCGCCAGGCGTTGAAATATGACGATCTGAGTGCATTGAGTGCACAACCTTATATCAGCGCGCTTTCTCCCATGACTCGCAGCAGCATGCGTCTGCGCTTTGGCAATATTGATGTGGCGGCTAATGTGGCAGGCGTCAGCGAGCAGTTTTTCCGGGTGTACGGCATGGAGTTTTCTCAGGGAACGGCTATTGATGTCAGGCAGGTGGAGTCCCAGACGCAGACGGTGGTGATCGATACCAACACCCAGCGCCGTCTGTTCCCGCAACAAAAAAACGTGCTGGGTGAGGTGATCCTGATTGGCAATATGCCTGCGACCGTGGTGGGGGTGGCGAAGGAAAAGCAAACCATGTTTGGCAGCAGCAAGATGCTCAGCGTCTGGGTGCCTTATACCACGATGGCCAATCGCCTGATGGGCAACGACTACTTCGATTCGATCACCGTGCGTATCCGCGATGGCTATAACAGCCAGGAGGCGGAACAGCAACTGACGCGGCTATTGACGCTGCGCCACGGCAAGAAAGACTTCTTTACCTACAACATGGATAGCCTGGTGCAAACGGCGGAAAAAACCACCCGTACGCTGCAACTGTTCCTGATCCTGGTGGCGGTGATTTCGTTGGTGGTGGGTGGGATTGGCGTGATGAATATCATGCTGGTCTCGGTAACAGAAAGAACGCGAGAAATCGGCATCCGCATGGCCGTAGGCGCTCGTTCCGGCGACGTTCTGCAACAGTTCCTGATTGAGGCGGTGCTGGTCTGCCTGGTAGGGGGGATTTTAGGGATCGCGCTGTCGTTCACCATCGGCTTGCTGGTGCAGCTGGCGATGCCGGGCTGGCAGATCAACTTCCCGCCAGTGGCTCTGCTGAGTGCGTTCCTGTGTTCCACCGGTATTGGCGTCGTGTTCGGTTATCTCCCTGCGCGCAGCGCTGCGCGGTTGGATCCCATTGACGCATTGGCACGGGAATAATCAGCCAAACCATAATTTCACCCTGATCCGCGAGTACTGCTGAACCCTCGGCACAATAACGTTCAGGTGATACCTATTGCTGTGAGTCGATGCTCACGGTGTTGGCCGTGCTATGGCTCAAGCCAGCCAAAATATTTATAAATAAAATATCTCAAGGAGTAAAATAATCATGGCGAATAATATGGAAAAAATAACGCTCACCCCCTATCAGACAATTTTTTATTATGAGTGGCTACAAGATCCCGATCGCAGTGATTACAATATGGTGATCGACAATACTATTGTCGGCGAAATAGACAAAAAAAAGTATAACGATAGTTTTGAACAGCTGCTTAACGAGCATTTTATTACCCGTCATAACATTGATGACGGACCTGATGGGGCCTTCTGGGTACCGAGAGAGCCCGTTTTCAATTTAGTCACCTATCACGACACCCCGTTAACCGATGAAGAAATTTATGCGCTAGTTTCTGCCCCCTTTGACTTAAGAAATGGCCCACTGGTACGGATACATTTGATTTCTCTTGGGGCAGAACGATACCGTACATTGTTTATTTTTCATCATATTGTTGTCGATGGCATCAGTACCGAAGAGATCTGGGACAAATGGCGTAAACGCTATAATGGCATCGACTATCAGGTGCCATCGCTGCAGGAACAGGGGGTTATGCACCAGCAGCTTTGCCATAATTTCGCCACGCTTTTGCAAGAAAAAGGCGAACAAATGCGTGGGTTTTGGCGCGAGCGTCTGGGCGATCTTGAAGGCGTTGATTTACGCTTTTTACAAACGGGCCGCCAGCTTACAACCGCTGCAACCCGGCGTCAGATCAGCGAGTTACTGTTTGGTTTTGATGAAGATATCAGCCGTCGCGTAAAGCTGTTACTGCGCAAGTATAAGTTGACCACTTACCTGTTCGGGCAAATGGTCATGGCGCTGCTGTTACACAAAATGTCAGGGCAAAAAGCCGTTGCGCTCGCTTACCCGGTGGCGATCTCTGAAGGTAAGGAGCTGTTGTATGGCGCGCATATCAATACCTTGGCTATCGATTATCGCTTTGCGGATGATGCGACTATCCGTAGCGTTATTGCCAGTGTTCATCGTTATTACAAAGCATTAAAACAGACAAAAGCCAGATATTTACCTGTCCATGAGATCCTGGCTTGTGGTGAGGCCACCGGTGTACTGGATGTCGCTTTTGCCCAAACTTTCCTGCGCGATCATCATACCCATTTTAGTGGCATCGTGGATGAGTCGGCCAATCACGACTTCCATATTGACCTGGTGAATGAACTGTTGTTTGAACAGGAGGTGTTAGCGAGTGGTATCAACTATCGCGTCAGGTTTGATCGCAACGTCCTTGATGCCTCTTTGGTTGAGAATTTTATCGATCTGTATAAAGATCTGTTTATTAATACGCTTGATAAGTTGCTTGCAGGTGAAGTAGACACGCCAATAAAGACCATCACGCTGATTGCGCAGCCGCCACGCCACACCCAGCATGTATGCGTTGGGGCTAAAGTCCCTCAACATTCGATTGTCGAACAATTTGAGCGTATGGCCGCGACTTACCCAGCCCGCAACGCCGTTGTCTATGACAATCAAACACTGTCCTATCAACAGCTTAATCAACAGGCCAACCGTCTGGCTGATTACCTAAGGTGTGAACTGCGGATCAAGAGCGGCGATTTCGTCGCCCTGTGCCTTGAAAAGTCGGCAGCAATGCCCGTATGTATTCTTGCCATACTCAAAACGGGTGCAGCCTATGTTCCGCTTAACCCTGGCGAGGCCGGGAACAGGCTAAGTTTTATTCTGCAGGACACGCAAGCGAAAGCCATCTTGGGCGATAGCGCCAGCGTGAGCTATTTGAATCAGATTGCAGAGTTGCCACAGGTGCCGATTATTGCCGTTGATAACCCGCAGTTTCAGCGCGACCTGGTTGCTCAGCAGCAGTCAGAGAACCTTGATATCGCCATAAATTTGCACCAGTTAGCCTATATTATTTATACCAGCGGCACGACAGGTAAGCCAAAAGGCGTGATGATTGAACACGCGGGATTAATCAATCTGGCGCTGGTTCAGGGCGAAGCGTTTGGCTTGGCACCTGGCGAGGAGTCGATAAAGCAATGTCTTTGGTATGCCGCCTATGTTTTTGATGCCCATGTCTCTGAGCTCTTTACGGCGATTGCCAATGGCCATGTGATACATATTTTGCCGGAAAATAAGCGCAAGGATTTTGACGCGTTAGCGGAATATATTGCCGATGCTCGCATTGATATTGCCACTATTCCCCCGGCATTATTGGATAAAAACTCCCTTTTAGCGCTCTCTACTCTGGTTGTTGCTGGTGAACCTTGTAATCGTGAGATTATGCAACGTTATCGTGCGCAGGGAACAACGGTTATCAACGCCTATGGCCCGACGGAAAGCAGTGTCTGTGCGACGTTGCACTATTACGAAAATGGCGATGGCAACCTCAATATCGGCCTGCCGCTACTGAATCTTGATGTGCATGTTTTAGATGAACACCTGGCACCTGTCCCCGTCGGTGTGATCGGTGAGCTTTATATCAGTGGCGTTGGCCTGGCCCGGGGCTATCTGAATGATACGCAGCAGACCGAGCGTGCCTTTATCGCCAATCCTTTCCAGAGCGACGAGCAAAAGAAGCGTAATGAAGCGGCACGGCTGTATAAAACCGGCGATCTTGTCCGCCGCTTGGCCGACGGTCATATTGAGTATGTTGGCAGGCGAGACTCCCAGCTGAAGATCCGCGGTTTCAGAATTGAATTAAGCGAAATTGAAATGCAACTGGTGCAAATTCCGCAGATTATCCAATCGGCGGTCATTGCACATAGGCTCCCGACGGGAGCGCTGTCGTTAGTTGCCTACTATGTTGCGGATGTTGCCTTGGGCAAAGAGCAGATCATTGGGCACCTGGCGGATGCTTTGCCTGACTATATGATCCCGATGGCCTATGTTCATTTAACGGCGTTCCCGATGACGGTTAACGGTAAATTAAACCGTAAGGCGTTACCGCTGCCAGATCTGAGCGGGCAGGATGACTATGTCGCTCCTGCCGATGAGATGGAAATGGCGCTATGCCAGATCTATGGTGAGATATTAGGCCAGGCGCCGGGTCATGTCGGCGTTAATGACGATTTCTTTAAGCTGGGCGGCGACAGTATCAGCGCCATTCAGATGGTGAGAATGATCCGTCAAAGGCTAAAAGGGGCGGCCAGCGTCAAAGATATTTTTGACTGTAAAACCGTGCGTTTACTTGCCCGGAATATCGTGCTGGATGCCGATGAACATCACATCAAACATCTCTCCGAGTCGGGGATGTTGAGCGGCCCTGCGCAGTTGCTGCCGATCCAGCAGTGGTTCTTCGATCGTGTCGATCAGGGGACTTTTGCCGCTTACCAGCACTGGAACCAATCCTTTGTGCTGGATGTTCCCCCGTTGGATATTGGCATACTCAACAAGAGCCTGGCGTTGTTATTTGCCTATCATGATGCCCTGAGACTGGTCTTTGCGCATGACAGTGATGGTGGTTACAGCCAGCACTACCAATCAGACGTCGGCGAAATACCGCTGTCGGTTATTGATGAACCCGTGGGTGCCGAGCAACAAATCGCGCTCTTTGATCGGTGGCAAAGTGAGTTTGATATCTTCGGCGGTAAGCTGTGCCATATTGGCTATATAAACAGTGAAAATGCGCCGCGGGCGAAGCTACATTTTGCTTTCCATCACCTGATTATGGATGCGGTAAGTTGGCATATCATCAAACAGGATCTGGAGAGGATTTATCGCGCGCTGGCAGGAAACGCGGCGGGTATTAGCGATCCCGTTGAGATTTTAGGTGAGAAGCCCACCAGTTATCGTCAGTGGGCTGCCCAGATACAGGATTATGCCAACCATCAGGGAGCCAATGAGGAAACGCTTTATTGGCGTACTGTGATTGGCGGTCTTGGTGACTATCGCCAACGGATAGCGCCGCTTTTCACCTCGCCATCCTTGAGCCAACGCGAGCTATCGTTAAACAAAACCTTAACGCAGCATCTGTTGGGCGGGGTGCATCATGTGTTCAATACCCAGGTCAACGATCTTCTGTTAGCGAGCTTTGTTGAGATCCTCAAAGAGTTTACCGGGCTGCATACCCAGTACCTGACGTTGGAAGGCCATGGCCGGGAAGCGCTCGATACCAGCGTTGATATCAACCGTACGGTAGGCTGGCTGACAACAATGTACCCGGTCCGCTTGAGTAGCGAGGGGGACTGGCGTCAACGGATCGTGACCGTCAAAGAGACCGTTGGCGGGATCCCGCGCCGGGGCGTTGGATTTGCGCCGTTGATGGGGTATGACGCCGACCTGCTGCCACCGGTTAGCTTTAACTATTTAGGGCGCTTTGATGAGGTGCAGCAGGAGGGATGGTGCTTCAGCCCTACAAACAGCGGACAAACCGTTGCGCATCAGAATGGTGAAGCGCATCTGCTCAGCGTCAACTGTGGTGTAGTTGGGGGGGAACTGAGAATACGCCTCTCCGGTTACCTGGCAGACGAAGTATTGCAACACCTGGCGAGCCGTTACCAGGGGGCGATTGCAGGCGTTATTGAGCGCCTGATGGCGGAAAGCCGCACTTATCTGACCGCGCGAGATATTGACGGGGTAATACCTCAAGCAACACTTGACGCTCTGCAGCGTGATACCGAGCTGGAGTCGGTGTATCTGGCCAATAGTTTGCAGGAAGGCTTTATTTACCACGCGCTATCGCAGGGTGAAGTCGACGATGCCTACCATACCCAGATGTTCTGGGACTATGACAATGCGCTCGATATCGCCTGTCTGAAGCAGGCATGGTTACATGCTCAGCAGCATTATCCAACGCTCCGCCTGCGGTTTAATTGGGATGAAGAGTTGGTGCAGATTGTTGATGCCCATACTGCACTGAACTGGCATTTCTTTGATCTCAGTGGAAAAAGTGAGCACCAACAGCAAGCCTTCTTCTCTGATTTATCTGCCCAGGATCGAGCACGGCCTTACGATTTGTCGATCAGCGGGATCTTCCGTGTCTATGTGGTCAAAAATGCGGATGAACGTTACCGCTGCATTTTCAGCTGCCACCACGCCATCATGGATGGCTGGAGTAACCCGCTACTGATTGAAGCGGTGCATAAATTCTATCTGGCGTTGTTGCGTGGTGAAACGTTGAAGCAGGAAGGTGACCACGGTTTCCACCAGGTTCAGCGCTATATACAGTCGCACAAAAGCGAGCATTTACCGTATTGGCGGGACTATCTGGCACCACAGGATGAACCCGAAGATTTAAATATCTTGCTGTGCGGGCAGGCGAAGCACGTTCAGTTAAATGAATATAAGCACATTAAAACGCCGAAAACACAGCAGCTGATGTTTGATGAACCTTGTTACCAACAGCTGAAATCGTTCACCGCCGAGAACGCGATAACCCTTAATGCGCTATTGCAATATTGCTGGCACAAAGTGCTCAGTATTTATTCTGGCAATGCGGCCAGCATCGTTGGCACGGTGGTTTCAGGCCGTAACCTGCCCGTGGATGGCGTGGATCAAACGGTAGGATTATTGATCAACACACTGCCGCTGATCGTCGATCATCAGGCTTCTGTGTCGATCCTCACGGCTATTCAAAACCTGCAGGACGCGATTAACGAGGCGAACACCCGCAGCCATGTCAATCTGGCTGAGCTACAACCGGCAGGTAAACGCCTGTTTAACTCTTTGTTCGTCTTTGAAAACTATCCAATGCCCAGTGGGGACATCGATAGCGATTTACGGCTACGTTTCGGCAGTGCTAACGAGAAGCAAGATTATCCGTTGGTGGTGACCGTGTTGGAACAGCAACATCTGGCGTTGAGCCTGCATTATGCCGGTGAACTGTTTGATGACGTGCTGATCGAACAACTGCTGAACACGATGAGGACGCTGGTAGAAAATATTGTTCAGGGTGCCTCTCAGTCTCAAACCGAGTTGCCTTATCTGCAGGCGGCGCAGTATCAAACGATGATCCACCAGTGGAATGATACCCGCAGGCCCTACGAGCATGATAAAACCCTCGCCGCACTGTTTGAAGCTCGCGTGGCCGCCTCACCAGACAACATCGCCGTAGAATTTAACGACGTGGTGTTAACGTACGCACAGTTAAATCAACAGGCGAACCGGCTAGCGCATTATTTGCAGCAATGTTGCCAGCTACGCGCCAACGATCTCGTGGGTCTCTATCTTGAGCGCAGTGAGCAGTTGGTCATTGGCATTCTGGCCATACTGAAAGCGGGCGCGGCCTATGTGCCGATGGATCCGGATTCCCCCGATGAGCGCAATGGCTATATTATTGCGGATGCCAAGGTAAAAGCGGTGCTTTGCCAACGACAGGCTTTGCAAAGGCTAGACCAGATGGCACCCGGCGCCATGCTTATCCCTCTTGATGCACCGGAAACCACCGCGCGTTTGGCGCGCTGTGCAACAGATAACCCATGCAGCAATACCGGCCCCCACGATCTGGCGTATGTCATTTATACCAGTGGCACGACGGGATATCCTAAAGGGACGTTGATAGAGCAACGCTGTGTGAACCGGCTGGTGATTAATCCCAATTATGTTGAGATCGGTGAACAGGATCGCATTCTTGGCATTTCAGGCTATCAGTTTGATGCCTCCATTTATGACATCTTTGGGGCGTTGTTAAATGGCGCCGCGTTGGTGATTGCCGATAAGCCAAATATCCTGGACTTAGACCGTCTCTCTCAGCTTATTGTCGATCGTCAGATCAGCAATTTCTTTGCCACGACCGCCTTCTTTAATACGCTGGTGGATGCTGAACTGCCTGGTTTGCAGCAGTTGAACTACCTGCTGTTCGGTGGTGAGCAGGTGTCCGTTAACCATGTTAATCGTTTTAGAGCGCTTTATCCGCAGGTCAAGTTGGTGCATGTTTACGGGCCGACGGAAACGACAACCTACGCCACGGCCTATTTGACCAATACGGCGTCGCAGGCGTTTGATTACACCGTTCCCATCGGTCAGCCAATCAGTAATACCCAGCTGTATATACTCGACGAACAGTTGCGCCCCGTCCCACAGGGTGCGATTGGTGAGCTGTATATCGGCGGTGCTGGCGTTGGGCGCGGCTATCTGAACAATCCGCAGGCGACAGCGGATGCGTTTATTGCCAATCCGTTCCGCAGTGACGCCGAACGCAGCCGTGGTGAAAATGCCCGCCTTTATAAAACCGGGGATCAAGGCCGTTACCTGCCGGACGGTAACATCGAATACCTGGGCCGCAATGACTTCCAGGTCAAGATCCGTGGCTTCCGTATTGAGCTGGGGGAGATCGAAGCCCGGCTGATCGACCATCCTGCCATCCAGCAGGCACTGGTCCTGGCGAGCGAGAATCCAGCGGGGCATACCCATCTGACGGCATACTACATTGCACAGGATCCCTTGGAGCAAGATGAGTTGCACGCCCATCTGCAACAGGTTCTGCCGGACTACATGGTGCCGTCGGCCCTGGTTCACCTGCTGTCGCTACCGATGACCGTCAACGGCAAGGTTGATCGTGCCGCCTTGCCGGTCCCGACGTTTGAGGCGCAGGCAGATCGGGTAGCACCAGAGACGGCGACCGAGCAGCAACTGGCCGAGGTCTTCGCCGAGCTGCTCGCCCTCCCGCAGGACAGCCTCAGCGTGCTGGACGACTTCTATCGCCTGGGGGGCAACAGTATCCTGGCGATCAAACTGGTGGGCCGTTTGACCCGCGCGTTAGAAAAAAGCGTGCATGTCTCTGACCTGTTCCGCCTGAGATCCATCCGTGCGCTGGCGGCATTTATTGATAATACCGCGCAGGGTAGCCAGATCATCCAGGCACCGTCGATCGCCCGGCCTGAGGAACAGCGGCTGTCGTTTGCCCAGGAGCGCCTGTGGTTTATCGACCGTTATGAAGAAGGCAGCAACGCCTACAACGTCCCGCTGACGCTCAAGCTGCAGGCCGGTACCGATCCGCAGAAAGTGGCACAGGCCCTGATGAAGGTGGTTGACCGGCACGAAGTGCTGCGCACCCTGATCCTGTGTGACGACGACGGGCAGGGGTATCAACATA
>NZ_JAELTL010000045.1:0-46826 GCF_016428815.1 Serratia sp. ASV30
CCCCCCCCCCCCCCCCCCCCCCCCCCCCCCCCCCCCCCCCCCCCCCCCCCCCCTTTTTAGATGTGTATAAGAGACAGTTGCGGGGCCGACCCCGATGTGGATCTGGTTGCCGCAAATTTCGAACGCGGTGCGGTATTGTGGATGATACCAGTGCCCTTGAACCTGTTTTAGGCAAGCCGTTTCACTAGCCACCGGCAGAAAGCGGCGTGCAACGTGGCCAACTTCACCTTCTACGGCGTCACCCGTCCACTTAAGGCGCATTGGCTGATGGGCCGAGAGCGATACCGCATAACCATCTCCACTTTGATACAGCGGTTCGTTGGTGCCCAGATAAGCCACGTTGCCCCCTTTAACCTCCAACCAGTATGGTTCCGCCTGGGTGGCGTAGATGCCATCTGGGATCGCCGTGCTGCGTTGGGGCAGCGGTTCATTCAGCAGCGCCGCCATCACCTGTAAAATAATGGCAAAGCTGTCGCAATCTTCACGGTTGGCGACCAGCAGGGCACCGGCTTGCCGGTCCGGCGCCAGCAGAAAATAGGTCTTGTAGCCTGCATGAGAACCGCCATGGCCCAGCAAAGTCTGGCTGCCAAGCGGCGTTTGTGCCAGCCCTAGTCCGTAATGGCTGATTTGGCCCTGGCTGAGCTTACGTGGGGCACTTAGCTGCGTCAGAACCCCTTTGCCAGGGCCGCTATTGGCCAGCAGGCATTGCAACCAGCGGGTGAGGGCGTTGGCGCTCCCCGTCAGGCTGCCAGAGGCGGAGAGATGCAAACCAGCACTGGTTTGCTGCCAACCTTTGGCCGAGTGCCAATAGCCCGGAGCCAGCCCAGGCACCACATCAAACCAGCCTTCGGGAGCTTGTAGCTGCACGTCCAGAGGGCGGGCCAGATGCTGCTGAACCAGAGCATCAAAAGCGTAGCCTTTAGTCTTCAATGCCGCCTCTACCAGACGGTAACCGGTATTGGTGTAGGTGATCTCACTGCCTGCGGGGTAGTTGAGCCGGGTTAAACCATGGATAAACTCCATCACCGGTTGGGCTTCACTGACGGTGTTGCTCGAGACGCCAAGCAGCCCCAGCGTTTGCCGAATATCGGGTAGCCCGCTGGTCATGTCCAAAGCCTGTCCTACCGTCACCTCCGCCAGTTGTCCCTGCAATTCTGGCAGTAGACTGCCAAGGCGATCGTCAAGCCGCAGGGCGTTGTCGGTGGCATTGAGCGCCAGCGCGGCAAAAATATGTTTGGTGATCGAGGCATAGCGCACCACGGTATCGGTAGTGAAAGGATCGCGGCGTGCCAGATCGGCCAGCCCTGCACATACCACCGCCTGGGTCGTATCAGTATCAAACAGGGTGATAGCCCCACCGGGTTGGCCTGCGGTTTGCCAGCCTGCCAACAGTTGAGCGGCGGCTGCCTGTGCGGCGCGCCAGTTTAGCGGGGTGTCAGACATAGTTTCCTCCTGAGATAACGAACGCCACACATCACCGTGGCCGACTACACACGAGTGTCTACCGCAGCCAGGATAAAGAAGTGGATGGCGGGTATGGCAAGGGTGGTCTTTCAATCCCTGATCTCTGGCTTGCAACGGGTTGGCATGGGATGAAAGAGGCCCAATTGTGGCGCAAGGAAAAAGTCACGGGCCGCTGTTTTGTGCGCTGTTCAGACCAGTGGGCAACCTTTCCATCAAAATTGGGATGCAGTGCTCAAATCATCATGGAAGGGCGTGAAAGACAGGAGGGGATAATGGTGAGGGCAAGGTCAACTCCGGCGCAATAGCGGCACCGGAGTTGTGGCGGATTAGCGTTGTTGTTCGCCCCAGGCCAGCATGCTTTCTATCATCTGCTGCAACAGGCGTTGTAAAGGTGCAGCACGGACGGCATCAAATTCAAATGTCTGCTCGGACATATAGTTCACCTGTGCCAGCTCCAGCTGCACCGCGTGCTGGTTTTCCTGCGGTTGACCATAGGCACGGGTGATGTAGCCCCCTTTAAAGCGCCCGTTCAGCACGTGGCTGAACTGTTGTTGTTGCTGACAACAGGTGACCAGCCTGTCACTCAGTGAAGCAGGGCAGCTTTCACCACCGTTAGTGCCGAGGTTGAGATCGGGTAGCTTACCGTCGAACAGGCGCGGTATCACAGAGGCGATCGAGTGGGCGTCAAACAGTAAAGCGTAACCGTGTTGGGCTTTTAGCCGTGTCAGCTCATTCTGTAGTTGCTGATGGTAGGGCTGCCAGATGTTTTGCAGATATCCGGCCCGTTCTTGGTCAGAAGGGGCGGCGTCCGGTAGAAAACTGGGGCGGCCATCGAACAACACATCAGGAAACAGACCGGTGGTGGCAGTGGTATAGAGCGGTTTGTCATCTGCTGGGCGGTTGAGGTCAATCACCAGGCGCGAATAGTTACCCACCAGGATGCTGGCACCCATGGCACGGGCAAAATCGTACAGCCGTGGGATATGCCAGTCGGTGTCTTGCAGGGGGTGGGCCTCATCGGTCAGCCCTTTCTCAACCGCTGGCGTCAAGCGGGTACCAGCATGGGGAATACTGATCAACAGCGGCAGTTGGCCGCTCTGGAACTCGAAAGGATCGCAAATCATTAACGGACTTCTCCTCGGAAAATCACCGTGCAGGGCAGTTGACCGCCCAACCAGTAAGCCAGCTCTGCCGGGCGTGCCAGCGGCCAGTGAACAAAATCGGCCACTTTGCCCACTTCCAGCGAGCCGTGGGTTTCCTGCAGGCCCAAAGCCTTGGCGGCATGCAGCGTTACGCCTGCCAGCGCTTCTTCCGGCGTAAGACGGAACAGGGTGCAAGCCATATTAATCATCAGACGCAGCGATAGCGCGGGCGAGGTGCCAGGGTTGGCATCGCTGGCAATAGCCATCGTTACGCCGTGCTTGCGGAACAACTCAACCGGTGGGCACTGCGTTTCACGTAACAGGTAGTAGGCACCTGGCAACAGCACCGCCACGGTTCCGGCTGCCGCCATCGCTATCGCATCTTGTTCGGTGGCATATTCCAGGTGATCGGCGGAAAGGGCATGATGCCGTGCCGCCAATGCGCTACCGCCGAGCGCTGAAAGCTGCTCCGCGTGCAGTTTTACCGGCAGGCCAGCAAGCTCAGCGGCCGCGAAAACCCTCTCAACCTGCTCAGGGGAAAAGGCCAGGTGTTCGCAAAACGCATCCACTGCATCTGCCAGGCCAGCTGCTGCGGCTTCAGGGATGATGGTATTGCACACCAGGTCAATATAGTCGTCGCTGCGTCCGGCATATTCCGGTGGCAGGGCATGAGCGGCCAGGCAGGTAGTTTTCACTTCGACTGGCAATTTTTCTGCCAGACGACGCGCGACACGTAGCATTTTCAACTCGCTTGCTAGCGTTAAGCCATAGCCGGATTTGATTTCTACGCAGGTGACACCCTCAGCCAGCAATGGCCGCAGGCGGAACAGTGCTTGTTCCAGCAACAACTCTTCTTGTGCATCGCGCGTGGCCTTGACCGTGGAGATAATGCCCCCGCCCTGAGCAGCAATTTCTGCGTAGCTTACCCCGTTCAAACGTTGTTCAAACTCACCACTGCGGTTGCCGCCAAACACCAGGTGCGTGTGGCAATCCACCAGGCCGGGGGTGATGATGCCACCGTCAAGCTTCACCGTTTTGGTCGCGGCCAAGGCAGGCATGGCGGCCTGTTCACCCATCCAGACAATCTTGCCTGCGCGTACGGCGATCGCGCCGTTGCTGATGATGTGATACTTGCCGTCACGCATGGTGACGATATCGGCCCCGTGCCACAGGCTGTCGCAGTGGATCTCAGACGTCATGGTGTTCCCGCTCCCACATGGTTGTATATACAATTAAAAACAACCTAGCGCATTCGCCGGTCTGCGACAAGAGAGGGGATAAAAATTTGTTACCAAGATGTGATGAAACGCGAAAAAGGCAGGGATTAGCGTCACTGGACCCAACCAATGGGGCGCATGCTGCGCCCCATTGGTAACACGTTTGGTCTAACTCAAACCTGATTGGTAAAACGGCCAAACAGTTGATAGCGGCTGCCTGGATAGAGCAGGCGGGCGGAGGTTACCACCATTTTGCCAGACCAGGTGCGCCGATGGATCAGCAGGCCCGGTTCGTGGTCTTCCAATTGCAGCAGTTCGCGCTCTTGCTTGGTTGGCACGACGGCTTCGACAATATGTTCACCTGCGGTCAACGGGGCGGATTGGGTCAGGTAAATATAGGGCGTGACCCGATCGAAATCCTGCTTCATATAATCCGGGGCCGCCAGCGGGTTGACGCAGCGATCTTCCACCTGCACCGGCACGTCATTTTCATAATGCACAATCTGCGAGTAGAACAACTGCTGACCCGGCAGGATCCCCAATGCCGTCGCTTCCTCTGCGCTGGCCGGGCGGGCGGTCAACTGCAAAATTTTACTGCTGTGGCGGTGCCCACGGGCGGCGATCTCGTCGGCGATATTATGCACTTCCAGCAACGCGGTGTGTGCCTTGGCCTCGGCCACGAAGGTGCCTACACCCTGCATGCGGATCAAAAAGCCCTCGCTGGTCAATTCACGCAAGGCCCGGTTGATGGTCATGCGGCTGACGCCCAGCTCGCTGACCAGTTCACTTTCCGAGGGGACGCGTTGGTGCGGCTGCCAGTGACCCGCACGGATTTGGCTTACGATGGCCTGTTTGACCCGTTGATAGATCGGGGCGGGGGTCTCGCTCATTGCTGCAGCCAACTGCAACACGGTCTGTTGATCTACCACGACGTTAACCTCGTCAAATAAAAAAATAATAACACCAGTTTACTGTTGATGTTGAAGATATGTATATGTATATACAAGTAAGCGTCCGTTCACCAGATGAATGAAACTGGTTTACAAATTTTTTACCTGCGCGGCGTGACAGTCGTGCGTTCTTAGCCGTTACACCTACTTTGGAATACTGCTATGCCTGCTTATTTTGCCTCTCGCGCACTGCTTCCGACCGGTTGGGCCCATAACGTACGGCTCGAAGTTGATGCTCACGGTCAATTGGTCAAAGTGACCCCCAATGCCGACCCTGACGGTTGTCTGCGGCTGCACGGTGACGTGGTGCCGGGCATGCCGAACCTGCACTCTCATGCCTTCCAGCGCGCGATGGCCGGGCTGGCAGAGGTAGCGGGCAACCCACAAGATAGCTTCTGGACCTGGCGCGATCTGATGTATCGCCTGGTTCAGCGCTTAACCCCGGAGCAGGTTGGTGTTATCGCCCGTCAACTGTATATCGAAATGCTCAAGGGCGGCTACACTCAGGTTGCCGAGTTCCATTATCTGCATCACACACCGGAAGGAAAAGCCTATGCCGACCGGGGCGAGATGACCGGGCGCCTCAGCGAGGCCGCGCTTCAGGCTGGCATTGGCATGACCCTATTGCCGGTGCTCTACAGTTACGCCGGGTTTGGTGCC
Source organism: Serratia sp. ASV30 (assembly GCF_016428815.1). Taxonomy (NCBI): domain Bacteria; kingdom Pseudomonadati; phylum Pseudomonadota; class Gammaproteobacteria; order Enterobacterales; family Yersiniaceae; genus Serratia; species Serratia sp. ASV30. The sequence continues at coordinate 5,434 of NZ_JAELTL010000045.1, forward strand.
CAGCCTGCGCAAGCGGGGCAACGGCGCTTCATTCAGAGTGCAGAGAGCTACCTCGAACAGCAACAGGTGATAGCTCGCCAACTGGCAGGTCAGCCATTGCAGAATCAGGGATTATGTTTCCATTCGCTGCGGGCGGTTGAACTGGGGCAGATGCAGCAGATCCTGGCGGCATCTGACCAGGCGTTGCCGGTACATATTCATATCGCCGAGCAGCAAAAAGAGGTTAACGACTGCCTGGCCTGGAGCGGTCAACGCCCGGTGGCCTGGCTGTATGAACATTTGCCGGTGGATAGCCGCTGGTGTCTGGTGCATGCCACTCATCTGGATCGTGAAGAGCTTGAGCAACTGGCTCGCAGCAAAGCGGTAGCCGGATTATGCCCGACCACCGAGGCCAATCTCGGTGACGGCATTTTCCCAGGCGACAGTTACCTGCATCACCAGGGGCGCTGGGGGATCGGTTCGGACAGCCACGTTTCCCTAAACGTGGTGGAAGAATTACGCTGGTTTGAGTATGGGCAGCGGCTGCGCGATCAACGCCGTAACCGCCTGACCACGCCGGAGCAACCCGCCGTAGCCGACGTGCTTTATCAACAGGCATTACGGGGCGGCGCTCAGGCCTGTGGTACGGCAATTGGCAAGCTGGCGGTAGGCTATCGTGCGGACTGGCTGGTGTTGGATGGTGACGACCCGTATCTGGCATCTGCGCCTGATGCATCTATCCTCAACCGCTGGTTGTTTGCCGGGGGCAAAGAGCAAATCCGCGACGTATTTGTTGCTGGTCGGCAGGTGATTGAGCAGGGGCGTCACGCGTTACAACAGCAAAGCAGCGCTGAGTTCCTACAGGTACTGAAAACGTTCCAACAGGAGGCATGATGAAACTGAACCGTTTCGATTTTGCCGAACTGCCGGTCAGCCCATGGCGTAATGGCGGCGGAGAAACCCGTGAAATTACCTGCCAACCGCCGGGTAACGCCGAATTCGGCTGGCGCGCCAGCATTGCTACCATCGCGCAGGACGGGCCTTTCTCGGCCTTTAACGGTATTGACCGTTCCATCACTTTGCTAGAAGGCAATGGCGTACATTTGTACAGCGAAGGACTGATCGATCACCAGCTGCAGCGCATCGGTGAGCCGTTTGCCTTCTCTGGGGATGTGGCGCTAGAGGCCAGATTATTAGGCGGCAGCAGCCAGGATTTCAACATCATGACGCGGCGTGGCCACTACCAGGCGCAGGTGCAACGCATTGCTGAGACCATCGGGCTGTCGTTACAACATGCCGGAGTGTTGTATGTGTTGCGAGGGGAATGGCAGTTGCCGGATGGAAGCTTGCTGGGCGCACGCCAGGGATGCTGGTGGCTACCAGGGGATGGTCCGCTGCGGCTGGTGGCTCAGGGCAATGATGCTCAGGTCTTATGGGCAGATATCGTGCCTGCCACGCTGTTGTAGGGGCGCTGTAGGCCGCGTCCGCGTATTCTTTGTCACCAATCTGGACTATTCCGATTACTCAGCCAAGGCTGACGTGAGAAGATAGCATCTAGAGAGGCCGGGCTTGCATACCTTGGGCTCTTACAGGATCGCCAACCACTTCGGTTGGCGATTCACTTTCCCTCTTTCAGCATGTTGATCGCCGCAGCGATCAGGATGCGCTGCTCAATATCGTGACTTTCCGCCAGATGCTGCGCCAACTGCCTGGAAAGGCTCCCCACCGACAATTCCTCGCCGCGATGACGTAACTGCATCACGCTGTCGCCAATCAATCGGGCAACCTCATCCCATACTGGTTTGATCTCCTGTTCCGAGAACTTCATAGCTAACCTCGGCTGGGTGATTTTTGCTCAATGTAGCAGTTGCCAACCGGTAGCGCTACCCGTCAGGCCATAGAGAAAATAAAACCGGAAGTATAAAAATTATCCCATCAGTGTTTCTTCTGGTTTTTATATTCAATACTGGATTGGTCAATTCAACGAGAGGGGCGCAACCATGAAACTGGTCGAACAATTAGCGGCTTATTATCAACTTAGCCGACATGCCGAAGTGAACAATCGCTGGTGCCGTTGGTGGCTACCGCAGGGGGAAGCCCGGATGGCCTATTTGCGAGAGCTGTTTGAGCCAGTGGCCAAAGCGCCTCCTACCCGAGCGGGAGAGGCGGCTAACAAAATGCAGGATTAACCGAAGACGATAGCCGCCCAGCGCAATAACAGCAGGGCCAGACAGATCAGCACCAGGATCACAAACATTTTCCAGTGTTTGGTACGCATACGCTTGGTTGGCAATTCGGGGTTCCTTATTTTCCTTTAGACGCAGAGATACCAACTACCCAGAGCGATAAGGGTGATGGCTATAAAGGTGATGATTTTCAGTAAATCACTGAAGGTGTCATCGGGATCTTGCTCTGCCTGGTTCATTTTCTGCCCTGGCAGGTTGGCTGCCATTGAGGACGTCTTGATCCACAGTATGAATGCTGCACTGCGATACGCACAGAACTTTACCGTAAAGTCAGGTAAAAAGCAGGGGCTGCGAGCCTGCGCGACAACGTGATGGATGCAGACGTGAGGGAATACGGTGTAATATTGCCTGAGCACCTGTGACTCAATCAATAAAGGTAAAGCAATGGCCATTCCTGAAAAGTATGAAAATGTAGAACGTTGGGCGTTTGGTGATACCGAACAGCAGGCGGATGAGTTGGTGAAGCTGGTGCTGGATGGGGTCAAGACCGCCACCTGCTCCAATCTGGATGGCGAAGGGATCCCACAGCCTGGCGATGTCTTTGTGGTGGTGGACGGCAAGAACGAGCCAGTGTGCGCCATTGAGCTGACGAAAGTGGATATGAGCACCTATGAACAGGTGGATGCGGCTCATGCCTTGGCGGAAGGTGAAGGCGATCGCTCGCTGGATTACTGGCGCAAAGAGCACAAACGCTTCTTTGAAGAGTATGAACTGTTCTCACCGGATATGACGTTGGTGTTGATGCATTTCAAGGTTATCGAAAAGTTCTGAGTGATGTCACTGCCTGAAGTGCCCTACGTGTGTCAATGGGCGACGCCAGAGCTGGCTGCCAATCTGATTGCCGGGCGTGCTACGTTGGCGGATGATGCCAACTGGGTGCAGAGCGGGGCGGCTAGTCCGGCGGAATATGTCGAGTGGGCCAACCACGTGTGCGGTATGGCCTGTCTGAAAATGGTGCTGACGCACCGGGACGGTACGGCACCGCCATTGCTGGAGCTGGCACGCCGCAGCTTGCCTTACGGGGCCTATGTGCGTGACGGAGAACGGATCAAGGGGCTGATTTATGCGCCCTTTGTGAAGTTTGTGCGTGAACAGTTTGCGCTAACGGCAGAGGTGCGAGTCAATCTCGATGAACATCAGTTGCCGCCGCTATTGGAGCAACACCGCTATTTTATCGCCTCGGTGCATCCGAGTATCCGGCAACCAGCGATACAGCCGCCAGCGCGGGGTGGGCATCTGGTGCTGGTGTTCGCTGCGGATCGGCATAGTGTCACCTTTCATAATCCTTCCGGTGATAGCCTCGCCAGCCGTCAGAAGGTGACAATGTCACTGGCAGATTTCGGCCGTTTCTTTGCCGGGCGCGGTATCGCCATCGCATAAAACAACGTGCCGTGCCCAATGGGAACACGGCGCGTCCTTTCTCCTGAATCTCTCTACTCCAGCCGCATCACCCAGGCATCCGCATGTCGATCGTAATGCTGTTTGTACAGCAGCGACTGCTGGCCATCCAGCATAGCCGGAATACTGGTGTGCTCGTCCCAACCGTCCAGTTGCATGCACAGGTCGGGGTCTGATTTGCAGGGGATCGCCAGGGTGCTTTTCCCTTCGGCGTGTTCAGATGCTGGCGTTAAATGCGCGTCATCAACCTCGAAGCTGCCTATTTTCACGACGGTTTTGCCCATTGGAACTCCTTGCTGAAGCTAGTGGTATGAGGTGTGACCAGTTGCGACCACCCACTAAGCATAGACAAACAGGCGAAAAAGTCACAAAAAAAGTAGTTATCGGCCCACCGGACACTGCTCGTAACACTAGACCCAGCCGTTAATACTGACTTAATTGCCACGATAAATATTAACGTTTCTCACTATCGCACTCCTTAACAATTTTAAAGTCGAGGTATGGCGAGTTTTTCTGGAGTAAAATTTGTTAATAATATGAAAAATGGTTTTTTATCCTTATTTTATTAAAGGCAGATAAATTCCGCTTAAGCTAAATTTATTAATCTATATTTAACCACGAAAGCCTGTGTCATCAGGTTTTTGCCGCCAGGGTTCGCTAGCAAAAAAACAGAACCCGGTTTGAGCGTCGTCTTTTGGCAGTTTTTGGCAGTATGTGAGTCCACCAGAGAATTTCCATACGCAACCTGGTTGCATGAATACACATCGGTGTAAGTTGTTATTGGGAGTTATCATGGGCGAAAAAAAGAGTTTATTACTGGCCTTGCTGGCTGCTGCGACCTTGTCATTGGCTTCAGGTGTGCAGGCTGCGGGGACTTTGACAGGGCAAGTTGGCATTCAGTTGACGATCGGTAGCGGATGTACCGTGGGTAACGGCGGTGCAACCGGCGGTGCCAACCAATGGGGGACCTTGAACTTTGGCAGTTACTCCGATCTGACCAGCGTGATCAACGGTACGGTATTTGGTGCCAATGGTTCCAGCGCGGTCACCATCACCTGCAGCACTGGCCTGAGCCCAACGCTGTCGCTCAATGGCGGGCTGGCGGCAACGGGCGCGCTGCGTGCCATGAGTTCCGGCGGCGATACCATTCCTTATCGCCTCTATTCTGATAGTGCGCGTACCACGGAAATCGCCATTAATACGCCGATTGCCTTGACGACGGGCACGACCGCACAAAACATCCCGATTTATGGCCGCGTATTACCTGGCGACCAGCTCAGTACCACACCAACCGCAGGGACTTACAACGATACCGTAGTTGCCACGCTTTCCTGGTAAGGCTGTTATTCCGTCGGGGGCGAATCAGCCCCTGGCTGGTTTTCTCTACGGGAAGGAACGAGCATGGGGATCAAGGTATTGCTGCTGTTGCCAGCGATCTTGTCGCAGTCTTTACTGCTCAACATTCCCTTAGGTCAGGCGGCGACGATCGGCATTGCAGCCACGTTGCTGCCCGCCTGTGAAGCGGGAACGACAACGTCGGGCAATACCAGCTTTGGCACGATGAATTTCGGCACTTTTGCCGCTGTGAACACTGTGATCAACGCGACCAGCGCCCAGTTGGCGGGCTCAATCCGTGTCAAATGCGTCAGTGGTCTGAGTTATAAAATCTTGCTGGATGGGGGCAGCAGTGGCGTGGTCACGAATCGCAAAATGGTGAATACCAACAATAGCTCGATTAGCGTGCAGTACAACCTTTATACCAACCAACCCGGAGGGACGATTTGGGATAACACCACCGGGCTGAGTGACACCGGCAACGGAGCCGATCAATGGCACACCGTCTATGGCCGTGTTCCGGCGCAAACCACACCGGCTGCCGGTGTTTATCTGGATACGGTGAATGTCACCGTGTCCTGGTAGCGGGGGGCATTGATGCGCCATGTCTCCTTGATCCTGCTACCGTTGATGATGTGCGGTGCGCTACGTGCTGCCACGCCAACCACCACGACCTTTACTGTGACGGCAACCCTGACCAACGGCTGTGCTTTTGGCAGTTCGCTTTCCAGTCCCACCTCCAATCTTGGCACCATCAATTTCGGATCCATGACGACCATTACCAGTAATGTCGATACCGTGAGTACCGCCGGTGCCGGTTCGGTGGTGGTGACCTGTACGCCGGGAACGACGGTCACCATTGCTATGGATTACGGGACTCACGGTGGCAGCGCCACCCGGCGTTTCATGCAAAACACCGCCAATAGCGACACTCTGGGTTATCAGCTGTTTCGCGATGCCAACCGTAGTCAGGTCTGGGGCAATGGCGCATTGGTGATGTCTATCCCCAGTTTTCCCAGTACCACACAAACCTACCCGGTTTATGCCCGGTTATACGCCGTGACCACACTGCCTTCGGCAGGAACTTATACCGATACGGTCACCGTAACATTAACTTATTGAATCATCAGGATATGAGCTATGTCGACCTTGTTTACCCGCATTATCAGCGCTGTAGTACTGAGTTACACCCTGTGTGCTTCAATCACGGCACAAGCCGCCAGCTCGGTGCTGGTTTGGCCGGTATATCAAATCATTGAGTCCGATCAGAACGGCTCTGCATTATGGCTGGAAAATCGCGGGGCAGAGCCCGTTTCTCTCCAGGTGCGGGTGCTGGCATGGAAACAGGAAAATTTTAATGAGCGCTATGCCGATCAGAATAATGTGGTCGCCAGTCCACCTTTTGCTACCGTACCGCCGGGGCAACGCCAACTGATCAGGTTGATCCGCAATACGCCGGTACCGGCCAATACCGAGCAGGCGTACCGCATCATCGTTGATGAAATCCCGTCGCCGATCAGTGGCGCTGCCGGGGGGCAAAGTAAAGCGGTGGTCGGGCTGCAGTTACAGATGCGCTATCTGCTGCCGCTGTTTATGGATGGTGCTGGCTTGTGGACCAACGAACGTAGCGATATCAAACGCGATGCTGCCACGGCGACGCGTCCAGTGCTGCAATGGCGCACGGTCAATGACGGCGGGAAAACCTATTTACAGGTTCGTAATAGCGGCATTGTGCATGCGCGGCTGAGTAATGTGTTCTGGTCAGAGAAAGGCAACCAACAGCAGGGCGTGAAAACCATGATCGCGGGCTTTATGGGCTACGTCTTACCAGGGCAGTCAATGCGCTGGCCGGTTCCTGCCGGGGTTAGTCCTGGTGCGCAACTCAATGCGCAAATTGCCGATAACACCAAACCCATCGTCATTCCGCGCGGCGAATAGCGGCAGGAAGCGCGACGAATGCCGATCCGAGCCATTACTCGTCCCGGTCATCAGTATCCGCTGTATTGCCGGGGCGGTCTGTGCCTGCTATGCCTGAGTACCTTCTGCGTTCAGGCGCAGGAGTACTCATCATTGCCCGATGCCCCGCGTGCGGCACCGGTGATCACCAATGCAATGTTCTACCTGACCCTGGTCGTCAATGGCCAGAGCGACGGCCAGGTGGTTCCTGTAACCTATCGGGAAAATGCGTATTACGTAGAGGCCGGCGTGCTGGCAAAGAACCACGTACGGACCAATGGCCAGCAAGGGTTGATTAAGGTCGAGGAGTTGCCAGGGGTGAAGGTGAAATATGATTCTGCCGCCCAGCAGCTGATTTTTCAGGTACCGGATACCTGGCTGCCAAAACAGGACGTCGGCGGCGGCGAGCTGATGAATTACACCGTGGCGCAAAGTAGCACCGGTCTGCTGCTAAACTACGATTCCTATTATACCGATCCCCACGAAGGTTCCAGCTCGGTTGCCACCTGGATGGAGCAACGCTTGTTCAGCAATGCGGGGATTATCAGTAATACCGGGACCTATCGCTACAATATCGACACCGTATCGGGCGACGGCGGCAGTGCCGTTCAAGACCGCTATTTGCGCTACGATACGTTCTGGCGTTATAGCGATGAACAAGATCTGATCAGCTATCAGCTTGGGGATTTTGTCAGTAACTCGCTAACCTGGAGTAATTCGGCCCGCATGGGGGGATTACGCATCAGCCGCAATTTTGCCCTGCGCCCGGATCTGGTGACCTATCCGCTGTTGCAATATAGCGGTACCGCAGCGGTCCCCAGCACTGTGGATTTATTTCTCAACGGCTTTAAGGCCAGCAGCAATAACCTGAACTCCGGGCCGTTTACCCTCACCAATGTGCCTTACATCAACGGGGCCGGTGAAGCGACGATCGTTACCACCGATGCGGTCGGGCGCCAGGTATCAACCACGGTGCCGTTTTATGTATCCAACACCCTGCTGCGTAAAAACCTGAGCGACTTTGATGTGTCACTCGGCGCGGTGCGCCAGAATTATGGCATCTCTAATGGCGATTATTCAGATGCAGCCTTCAGCGGAATTTACCGCTACGGGCTGAGTAACTATTTGACGCTTTCTGGGCACAGCGAGGCCACGCAAGGGCTGGCGCTCGGCGGGTTAGGGGCCGATATTGCGGTGGGAACCTGGGGGACGCTAAGCCTGTCTGGTAGCCAGAGCAAAGCCAACCATCCGCCAGTAGCGACCAGCGATGTGGTGAATGATCAGATTGTCCTGCCAAATACACCAGGTATGTCTGGCACCAATCAGGGTATTGATAATCCGCTGGGAACTAACGTGACGGACAAAAAAGACGGTAGTCAGTACACGTTGGGCTACTCCTATAATTCGACGTTATTCAGCTTTTCGGCACAGCGGGCCTCGCGCACCGTGGGCTATCAGGATCTCACATCTTACACCAGCAATACCCGCCTGAGCCGTCAATCCGATCAGGCCACCTTCAGCGCTTCGCCGTTCGGCTCAAGCAATGGCACCCTGGGCTTGGGCTATTACGACGTCCAGGCCTATGATAACTCTCATACCCGCCTGGTGAACTTCTCTTACAGCCGTGCCCTGTGGGGGCAGAGCAGCATGTTTGTCTCACTCAACAAAACGTTGGGGGATAACGGCTACAGTGCGCAGCTGCAATTCATTATTCCACTGGGCAGTGATGTCAGCCTCAATGCGGGGTTGGCACGTAACAATAATGGGCATTATCAGCAGCAGGTGGGGGCCAGCAAGGCGGCTCCCACGGATGGCGGCATGGGCTGGAACCTGGCTTACAGCGGCGGTGGTGATGGCTATCAACAGGCCGATGCCACCTGGAAAACCCGCTATGCTACGCTGCAAGGCGGCATCTTCGGCCCACAAGGGGAATACACCAATTGGGCAGACCTGAGCGGCTCAGTGGTGTTCATGGCCAACTCCTGGTTCCTGTCGGACAAGATCAACGACGCGTTTATCGTGGTGGATACCGACAATTACGCCGGGGTTTCGGTACTGTACGAGAATCAGAAGATGGGCACCACCGACAGCAACGGGCATCTGCTGATCCCGTCGATCAGCTCGTACTATCCGGCCAAGGTCGAGATCGACACGCTGCCGTTACCGGCGGACGTGGTGGCCAACCAGGTCAACAATCGCATTGCCGTTAAGCAAGGTAGCGGGATGGTGGTGAAATTCCCGGTACAAAAAGTCCTTTCGGCCAATATCACGCTACATGACCCCGCCGGGCAACCGCTGAAGCTGGGCACCTTGGTCACGGAACAAACCACGCAACAAACCACCGTTGTCGGTTATGACGGGCTGGTGTACTTCTCGCATTTACAACCCCATGGCCAGTTAAGTATCCAGCGGGAGGATCGCTCGGTATGCCGTGTGGGCTTCGACCTGAACCCTAATTATCACAGCATTGAACAGGTCGGGCCGCTGGTCTGCCAAGGCAGTGCTGAAGAGAAGAAATCATGATTATGCTATTACGATGGATGCGAGCAGGATTGGCATTGATGCTGTTGGTGGGTTTTATTCCATCAGGAAGGGCGGGCTGCACGGCTACTCCCACCAACGGTTCGCTGGGCACGCAAAACTCCTTTGCGGTCAGCAGCGCCCCATTGGTCACCTCCGTAAGTAGCGGGCTGACCTGTACTGGCGGGTTGCTCAATATTGGCGGCACCAATACCATTACCGCCACCATCGGCACGACGTTGCACCCTGTCAGCACCCAGCCACGTTTATTCAGCGCGGCTACCGGCCAGTATTTGCCTTATAGCCTGTGCCAGGATGGTGGCTGCAGTACGCTTTATAATCAGGGCAGCGTTATTACCTGGAGTAATACCACCGCGTTGGGTTTACTCGGTTTGTTCACCGGGCCAAACAGTACGCTGCCGATTTTTATTCGACCGCAAATGAACTCTAATCTGGCTGCCGGCACTTATACCGACACCATCCCGATTACCTGGTCCTGGAGCATCTGCTCAATTGCGGTAGGCAATCTGCTTTGTCTCCCTGATACCGGTAGTATAACGAGCGGTTCCAATATTAATCTGTCGCTCGTCATCACCAACTACTGCTATATCGACAGCGCGCCGAACGTCGGTTTTGGGACTGCGGCCTTGCCGTCTGGCCTCACCGCGGTTGTTGGCAATACCATCAGCGTACGTTGTACCCTAAATGCCAGCTATTCTGTCAATCTGACCAGCAGCGTCGCCAGTTCGGGGCAATATCGGCAAATGGCGTCTACGGTAAACGGCACCACCAGCTATATTCAGTATCAGCTGTTCAAGGGGGATAGCACCGTTTGGACCGCCGCCACCAATAGCAACGCGACGGGCACGGGCACCTCGCAATCCTTCCCCTATACTGCTTCGGTTAATCTCTCGCAAAATAACCAGCCAGCAGGGAGTTATAGTGACACTGTAACGGTGACCGTGGCCTATTAAACGTTATTGATGGAAATCCAACACTCCATCACGCACCAGTTCGCGGGGCAGGCTGTTTTTAATCCGGCTGCCGATCAGTTTGGCCAGCCCTAGCGGCTGATGCTGATAAGTGACGATACACTCATTGCTTTGTGGGAGTTGCGAGGGGTAGAGATCGCGGCCATGAAACCACTCCTGGGCCAGCGCCGCATCAAGCTCAAACGTCTGTGGGTTGCCACTGGCAGCCAAGGCGATCACCGCCTCATGCTGCCAGCGGAACCCTTTTGGGAAGCGTTCCGCCAACTTAAGGCCAATGCGTGAAAAACGCACTTTGCTGACTAAAGGCTCCAGCTCGGCGGGGAACAGCCAGATTTCTTTATCCCGCGCCCATAATTTGCTGGTGTCATCCCAGGTTAAGCCAGAAGCTGCGGCAGCCTGTGCCACCAGTGCGGACTCCTGGGCCGAGAGCGGGGTGAAGGGGAACTTACCCAGTTTATAGCTCGGTTTGGCCAGGGCCGGAACGCTGTGATTTTTACGCAGCCGGGCGACAAAGAAGCCTTCACTGTCATAAATCTGCGGGAATACGTGCAGGAAGCCTTCTGGGGTGAGAGCAAGCTGTGCCTGTGGGAACAGATCGTCCAGTGGCTCTACGCTGACGGCATCGCCGTAGGTGGCCAACAGTTGATGCACCACTTGCTGATTTTCCTGAGCATTCAACGTGCAGGTGGAGTAAACCATCACGCCGCCGGGTGCCAGGGCGTGGAAGGCGCTGTCGATCAGTTCCCACTGGGTTTGCGCGATGCTCGCTACGCTTTCTGGTGACCAGTTGCTCATGGCATCCGGATCTTTACGCACCACGCCCTCACCAGAGCAGGGCGCATCCAGCAGGATGGCGTCAAAGCTTTCCGGTAAGGCGGCGCCAAACACCCGGCCGTCGAAATGGGTCAGCGCCGTATTTTTGACGCCGCAGCGGCTGATGTTGGCATGCAACACCTTGACTCGGCTGGCCGAATATTCATTGGCGACAATGCCGCCCTGGTTGCCCATCAACGCGGCGATCTGGGTGGTTTTGGAACCCGGCGCGGCGGCGACATCCAGCACCCGGCGCGGGGTCTCACGCCCGGCAAACAGGGCGCTCACCGGCAGCATGGAGCTGGCTTCCTGAATGTAGAACAGGCCGCTTAGATGCTCTGCTGCGCTACCCAGCCGTAATGCTTCGTCCTCGCGCTCGATCCAAAAGCCTTCGGAGCACCAGGGGATGGGTTCCAGCCGCCAGTCGTAGTCTTTTACCAGCGCCAGAAAGTCGGCAACGCTGATTTTCAGCGTGTTGACCCGCAGGCTACGCCGCAAGGGTTGTTGGCAAATAGCGATGAAGTCATCCATGGATAAATGGTCAGGCATGATGGCGCGAGTCGCGTCGAGAAACGCAGGAGGCAAAAAAGCAGGGGCAGGTTTAGCCACAGGGAGCTCTCAGGGCGGAAAAAAATCGAAGGGGCTAGTTTACCATAAACCGCCTGCCTGAGAATACCGGCAAGTTACGGTCAATGAGATGGATGACAAAGCAGCAATGATAGGGATTATTCAGGTGGCGGCAGCTTCGGTACGGTGAACTCGGCAGGGTTCAGAACATTGAACCCTGCCGATAGCTATCAGTTATCCCTCGGGATGGCGGTGCCCCATTCGCGCCAATCTTTCGGCTCTTCCGCATTCAGCAGGAAGTGTTTGTTCGGCGTGGCTTTAGGGGCCAATGGAATGCTTGGTGGGGTGGCAAAGGCAATACCACCGCGAATAAACTGCTGGAAGGTACCGCTCTTTATCACACCGCCCGTCAGGCCAAACTGCAGGTTATAGCCAGAGGCCAGCCAGAAGACGCTGTTGTTACGCACCAGATGCTGGTATTTCTTGCTGACGCGCAGTGAGACGTGAACACGATCTGACATCGCCCCCAGATAGAAACCGGTCACGGTACCCACCTCAATGCCACGGAACAGGATCGGCGTGCCGATTTGCAGCGAACCGGTTTCTGCGGCGTCCAGGATCACGCTCAGCCCATCCAGGTAGCGGGAGTCGGTAATGCTGGCTTCCTGTAGCTCAAAAGTGCGCATTGAGCCGCCGTGGCCAGGTTCCACGTTGATATAGGGCTGCAACAGGGAGTCCAGATTATTGACCCCCGCGGCAGAAATCTCCGGTGACACGATGGCGAAACGGCTGCCGAGACGGGCAAAGGTTTTCACATACTCTGGGTACAATACTGCTTTTGCCAGCACCTCGTTACGCTCCGGTGCCAGTTTCAGAGATTCAAGCTGGCCGATATCAATGCCCAGATAGCGTATTGGCATGCCAGGGGACAGTTTGCTGGCATCATAGGTGCGTAGCGTGATCTGGCTACCCACGGCTCGAGCGGCGGTTTCGGAGGCGTACAGCACGCGTTTGGCCCCTTTATCCAGCGTAACGCCCTGCAGGTTATCAAAGCTGATGGCGCCTTTCAGCGCGCGGTTGAGCGGAGAAGCCTGCACCGTGAGGCCGCTGCCGTTCAATTGCACCTTGGCACCACCTTCCGCCCAGAAAATGCTTTCGCTGGTTAACAGCTTGCGGTATTCCGGGCTGATATAGACCTCAACGTCAAACTCGTTGGCTTTGGGCCGTACGTTGACAATCTCACCCACCTGGAACTTGCGGTATAACACCACCGAGCCGGCTTGCACATCTGGCAGGCTGGCAGCGGTAAGCGTCAAGGTCGGCAGTGGGTTGTTGCCGACGATGCCCTCGGCGGCTTTTTCCGCGTTGCTGTACAGCGGATACTGAGCGTCCGGTTCGCCTTTACCTCCTGGGATCAGGCGTACGCCGCCGTCCAGCCACTCCTGGGCGCTGGCACCCAACACCTGCACGCCGTCCAGCCCGAATTTGACATCCACACGGCTGTTGACCACGAATTTACTGTCTTTATGCAGCAAACTGCGGTGTTGAGGTTCGATCGCTGCCGTAAAGGTTACGCCGCTGTCGGTCAGGGTTCGTGTCAGGATCTGGCCAATCTTGATGCCGTGCACGATTAACGGTTGCCCGACGTCGATGCCGTAGCTTTGCGGGGCATTCAAAGTGACCGTTACCACGCCAGGCTGTTGCAGCAGCGTTTTACTGCTGTCCAACACGGTAAAGTGCTGCTGGGGTTCTCCATCACCCGGCACCAATTCCAGGGTGTTGCCGGTCAACAGCTGGCTTAGCTTGGCGTCGTTAAGGCTGATTTTTGGGCTGCGCATCTCAATGCGCGTGCCACTACGCATCAGATCGACCACCGAAGGATCGATGGTGAGTTCGCCGGTTACCTTGCTATCCTGTTGCAGAGCCAGGCGAGTCAAGGTGCCGACCTGCAATCCTTGATACATCAGCGGCGTGCGCCCCTCGCTCAGGCTGTTGCCGTCGGGCAGGTCCAGCGTGATATTCACCCCGCGTTGGCTGCGGGCCAGGTCCGGATACAGCGTATAGTTTTGATCGGCTTTGGCCTGCTTGCCGTCGAGCGGGGAATCAAAGGCTATCGCACCATTTACCAGCGCTGCCAGGCTTTCCATCTGCACGCTGGCACCGGACAGGCTGAAATCGCCTTTAAAACCGGAAACGTTCCAGAAGCGGGTGTTATCCTTCACCAGATTGGCAAAGCGGCGGTCGATCAGCACGTCGATGATCACGCCCTTGTTACCTGGCGAAATAGTGTAGTCGTAAACTTTACCAACAGGGATTTTGCGATAATAGACCAGCGAGCCAGTGTTCAGGGAACCGAGGTCGTCTGCTTGCAGGTGGATCATCAGCTCACCGGTGTTCAGACGGTATTTCGGCTGCGTGTCCAACGCGGTGAAGTGGGTTTGTGGCTTGCCCCGGCCCGGCATCATGCCGATGTAGTTACCCCCTACCAGCGCATCCAGGCCGGAAACCCCGGCCAATGAGGCTTTAGGGGTTACCAGCCAAAATTGTGTGCCTTCCCGCAGTGAGTCTTCCAGATCGCTCTTGATACTGGCTTCAACCACGATACTACGCAGATCCTTGCTCAGCGAAATGCTTTGCACGGTACCCACCTCCACACCCTGGTAACGTACCGGCGTGCGGCCAGCGACAATACCTGCCGCAGACTGGAAGTCTATGGTGACGCTATTGCCGCTCTCCTGGTAATTGGTATAGACCAGCCACCCGGCAATCAGCAGGGCGATAAACGGCAGTAACCAGAATGGCGAGATACGGCGCTTGTTTTTGACCCGCGCCTCAGTCGGCGTATTCGGCGTTTCCTGTTGCATGTGCATCCCAAATCAATCGGCTGTCCAGCCACTGTACGGCAAGGATAGTTAAAATAACCGCAGACCCAAAGTAAAAAGCTGCTGGCCCCATAGTAAAAGATAACAGTTGGTCGCGATTGATCAGCGACATCATCAACGAGATCACGAACAGATCGAGCATCGACCAGCGGCCAACCCAGGTGACCAGCCGGAGCAGCCGGATACGGGTTTTGAGGCTGTGCGACGTTTTGAAATGAATGCTGAACAGCAGCACCAGCAGTACGATCACCTTGGTAAAGGGTACCAGGACACTGGCGATAAATACGATGGCGGCGATCGGCATATTACCCGAATTGGCCAGCGAAACGACGCCGCTGAAAATGGTATCTTCCATACGCGCGCCGTTGGCGTAAACCACCGAGATCGGCAGCAGGTTGGCGGGGATCAGCAGCACGATGGCGGCAATCAGCGCGGCCCAGGTTTTTTGCAGGCTGTAAGGTTGGCGATGGCACATCGGCACATGACAGCGGGGGCAGCGGCCACGCTCATCCTGAAAACCGGTAAAATGGCAGGCCAGGCAGACGTGTAACGCCTCTGGTTTACCCTCTGGCTGTTCCTGCGGATAGTAGCGTTCCCACATCTGCTCCAGGTTCATGTGGATCAGCGTCAGCAGGCTGAGCAGGGTCAATGCCAGATAGGCAATCAGGGCGCTGCCGGGGTGAATATCTGCATATTCCTTGACCTTGATCGCCGCGACCACCATACCGATCAGGTAAATATCGAGCATGATCCACTCTTTCAGACGCTCCAGCATCAGCAGCACTGGCCGAAGGTTCATGCCGAGCGCATGGCCAAACCACAGATACAGCAATGACAGTGATAGCGTCAGCGGCGCACCGATAGTGCAGAAGGCGACCATACTGGCAGTAAACGGATCACCCTGGCTGCTCATTTGCCAGATGCCTTCCAACAGGCTAGCGTTAATCTTCGTGCCGAGCAGGCGAATGCTGATCAACGGCTCGCTAAAGGCAAAGGGCATCAGCAACAGCATGGTGACGGCTACGGCGGTCAGGCGAGTCATTGACCAGTCGCGGCCATTCACCACCTTGGCGTTGCAGCGTGGGCAGTAGGCGGCCTGATTGCGGGTTAACGACGGCAACGTGAACAGCAAATCGCATTCACAACAGCGTTGGTGGCGAGCCTTGGAGAGCGGGCCGGTAATGGCGAGTATCTTCATCATGAGTGCTGTTTGGCGACCTGAGGTCTACTTAGCGTAGCTGGAAAACCAACCCGTCAATGCCATCAACCGGTAAAAAGGGATTGGCATCGCAGGTTACAAATGATTTTTAGACGGCAAACATACCCTGTTGTACCGTGTTTTGTGAAGCAACAGATGATTAACCTTGTGGCTATACGCATTTAATGCTTATTTTATAGGGGTTAAGTCTGGGCTATTTGAGTATTTGAACGGTTAATCATGACTAAAGAATCATTCTACGCGGAATTAAAACGCGATTTGAGCGCATTGCTGGATGGGGAAGATAATTTTATCGCCGCATTGTCTAACGCCAGTGCGCTACTCAATGAGCGTCTTGATGACGTAAACTGGGTCGGTTTTTACCTGATGGAAGGCCATCAACTGGTGCTAGGCCCGTTCCAAGGCAAGATTGCCTGCGTGCGGATCCCGTTGGGTAAGGGCGTGTGCGGTACGGCAGCGGCGCAGAACCAGGTGCAGCGCGTTGGCGATGTTCATGCATTTCCTGGACATATCGCCTGCGATGCCGCCAGCAACGCGGAAATTGTGTTGCCGTTAGAGGTCAGTGGTCAGGTCATCGGTGTTCTGGATATCGACAGCACAGTTTATCAACGCTTCGATGAACAGGACGAAATCGGCCTGAAAGCAGTGGTGGCGGGGCTTTGCGCACGGCTGGCACAGAGCAATTTTGCGAAATATGTCACTGTAGCGGCAAGTTGATCTACGGTTAACGTGGCATTTAGCGATGGCGTCATTATAATGACGCCTGTTCATGCCTGCGGCTTGTTGGCAACCCGTTGTAATCAGGAAATTTCATGGAAAATCAACACAAGTTGAACACAGTTAAAGAAGTCATTGCTTTTCTTGCCGAGCGTTTCCCGCTCTGCTTTAGCGCCGAAGGCGAAGCACGCCCGCTGAAAATCGGTATTTTTCAGGATCTGGTAGAACGTGTACAAGGGGAAGAGAACCTCAGCAAAACTCAGCTGCGTTCAGCTTTGCGCCTGTATACCTCAAGCTGGCGTTACCTGTACGGTGTCAAAGTTGGCGCCCAGCGTGTAGATCTGGACGGTAACCCGTGCGGTGAGCTGGAACAGCAGCATGTCGATCATGCTCGTCAGCAGCTTGAAGAGGCCAAAGCGCGAGTTCAGGCGCAACGTGCCGAACAGAATGCCAAAAAACGTGAAGCTGCTGGTGAGTCTGCCACTGCCGAGCCTCGTCGTCCGCGTCCTGCCGGCAAAAAGCCAGCCGTACGTCGTGAAGGCGGAGCCGCAGCAGAGAACCGCAAGCCGCGCACACAACAAGCACGCCCACAGCAAGCTCGTGAACCTCGTGTAGCCAAAGAGGCCAGCCAGCCGCGTCATGTGCCAGTCACAGACATCTCAAAACTGCAAATTGGCCAGGAAATCAAAGTCAGAGCAGGTCAGAGCGCGATGGACGCAACCGTACTCGAAATCGCTAAAGATGGCGTTCGTGTACAGCTCTCCTCCGGTCTGGCGATGATTGTGCGCGCAGAACACTTGCAGTTCTGATACGGAGGCCAACCAAGGCATGAACAAATTTGTCAGATTAACCGCAGTTGCGGCTTTGCTGTGGGCCGGTGTCAGTTACGGAGCGGATACAGCCAACATCCGCATCGATCAACTGCCCAAGCTTGAGCAGGAAGCTGAACATGCAACCGTGAGTGAGCGCGTAACCTCGCGCTTCACTCGCTCTCATTATCGCCAGTTTGCTCTGGATGCGGATTTTTCAGGCAAGATCTTCGATCGTTACCTGAATATGCTGGACTACAGCCACAATGTGCTGCTGGCCTCCGACGTCGCGCAATTTGCCGACAAACGCAGCACGCTGGGTGAAGAGCTGAAATCCGGCAAACTGGTTACGCCTTATGCGCTGTTCAATCTGGCGCAAAAACGCCGCTTTGAGCGCTATCAGTATGCGCTGTCACTGCTCGACAAGCCGATGAACTTCACCGGCAATGACACCATTGACGTAGACCGCAGCAAAGCGCCGTGGCCGAAAGACAAGGCCGAATTGGATCGCCTGTGGGACGCCAAGGTCAAATACGATCAGTTGAACCTGAAGCTGACCGGCAAAACGGATAAAGAGATCCGTGACACATTGACCAAGCGTTATCAGTTTGCGATCAAACGCCTGACGCAAAGCAACAGCGAAGACGTGTTCTCGCTGATCATGACTGCGTTTGCCCACGAAATCGATCCGCATACCAACTACCTGTCGCCACGCAATACCGAACAGTTCAATACCGAGATGAGTCTCTCGCTGGAAGGGATTGGTGCCGTGTTGCAGATGGATGATGATTACACCGTGATCAACTCCATGGTGGCAGGCGGCCCGGCAGCCAAGAGCAAGGCGATCGCCGTGGGCGACCGTATTGTCGGCGTTGGCCAGGCAGGCAAACCGATGGTGGATGTGATCGGCTGGCGTCTTGACGACGTCGTCTCGCAGATCAAAGGGCCGAAGGGCAGCAAGGTTCGCCTGGAGATCCTGCCGGCAGGTAAAGGCACCAAAACCCGTATTGTTACGCTGACTCGTGAGCGTATCCGTCTAGAAGATCGCGCAGTCAAAATGACGATCAAGACCGTCGGCAAGCAGAAGGTCGCGGTGATGGACATCCCTGGCTTCTACGTCGGCCTGACCGATGACGTAAAAGTCCAGCTGCAAAAAATGGCCAAGCAGAATGTCGACAGTCTGATTATCGATCTGCGCGGCAACGGCGGCGGAGCATTGACCGAGGCGGTATCGCTTTCCGGTCTGTTTATCCCAAGTGGCCCAGTTGTTCAGGTGCGTGATAACAACGGCAAGATCCGTGAAGATGCGGATAACGACGGCGTTGTCTACTACAAAGGCCCGCTGGTGGTGCTGGTTGACCGCTTCAGCGCCTCCGCTTCTGAGATCTTTGCTGCGGCAATGCAAGACTATGGCCGTGCGCTGATCGTGGGCGAGCCTACCTTCGGTAAAGGCACGGTGCAGCAATACCGTTCACTGAACCGGATTTACGATCAGATGCTGCGCCCTGAATGGCCCGCGCTGGGCTCTGTCCAGTACACCATCCAGAAGTTCTACCGCGTTGACGGTGGCAGCACCCAGCGTAAAGGCGTCACACCAGATATTCTGATGCCAACGGGGATCGATCCGGCAGAAACCGGCGAGAGCTTCGAAGATAACGCCATGCCGTGGGATAGCATCAATGCAGCTGCCTACACCAAAACCGGTGATTTGAAGCCGTTTGAACCGCAACTGCTGAAAGACCATGCGCAGCGTATCGCCAAGGATCCCGAGTTCCAATACATCGCGCAGGATATTGCCCATTACAAGGCGTTGAAAGACAAGCGCAACATCGTTTCTCTTAATCTGGCTATCCGTGAGAAAGAGAACCATGACGATGATGCTACGCGCCTGAACCGTATTAATGAGCGCCTGGAGCGTGAGGGTAAGAAACCGCTGAAGTCCCTGGAAGATCTGCCAAAGGACTACAAGGAGCCGGATCCGTATCTGGATGAAACGGTCAAGATCGCGCTGGATCTGGCCAATAACGAAAAGCAGCAGCCATCGCAACAGACGGCCGCCGCCAAGTAAGTTATTTGCGGATTTAACGTTATCGAGCGCACCTACGGGTGCGCTTTTTTTTCGCTATACTCGCACTAAAATTTCTGTTGGGGTCTCCACCCTGTGCTCCGAGATCGTTTACACTTTGTAAAACCCTTGTTTCTTCGTGACTTTGTAAAGTTACGTATTTTTAGTGGCTTAATGGCCTGCTAATCTTGAAATTGTGACCAATGCCCATAAGATCTGGGTATCTGAGGTCGCCTTTTGTTAACAAATAACGAGGAAGTAAACATTCTATGATGCGTATAGCTTTGTTCCTGCTCACCAACCTGGCGGTGATGTTGGTTTTCGGGCTGGTGCTTAGCCTGACAGGGATCCAATCCAGTAGCGTTCAGGGCCTGATGATCATGGCCGGTCTGTTCGGTTTTGGCGGTGCATTTGTTTCACTCCTGATGTCCAAATGGATGGCGCTGCGCTCCGTCGGTGGGGAAGTGATTGAACAGCCGCGTAACGAAACCGAACGCTGGCTGTTGGACACGGTGCGTCGCCAATCGCAGCAGGCGGGTATCGCCATGCCGCAGGTGGCTATCTACCAAGCGCCTGACATTAACGCCTTTGCAACCGGCGCACGCCGCGATGCATCGCTAGTGGCGGTTAGTACCGGCTTGCTGCAAAGCATGAGCCGTGATGAGGCGGAAGCGGTTATCGCCCACGAAATCAGCCACGTTGCCAATGGCGACATGGTGACCATGACGCTGATCCAAGGGGTGGTGAACACCTTCGTGATCTTCGTGTCTCGCCTGATTGCTCAGGTGGCCGCCGGTTTCCTCGGTAACCGTGATGGGGAAGGCGAAGGTAACGGCAACCCGATGATTTACTTCGGTGTTTCGATGGTGTTGGAGCTGGTATTTGGTATTCTGGCCAGTATTATCACCATGTGGTTCTCACGTCATCGTGAATTCCACGCCGATGCGGGTTCAGCCAAACTGGTTGGCCGTGAGAAGATGATCGCTGCGCTGCAGCGCTTGAAAACCAGCTATGAACCGCAGGAAGCGGGCACCCTGATGGCTTTCTGCATCAACGGCAAATCCAAGTCGTTCAGCGAGCTGTTTATGTCGCACCCGCCGTTGGACAAGCGTATCGAAGCGCTGCGTTCCGGCCAGTATCTGAAATAACCCTGTATCAAGCAAAAACCCCGGCGAGCCGGGGTTTTTGCTATTCAAACGGGCGCAGTGCTCGATAAGCTATTTACCGGGTTCAGCGAGGTTCGCACGGGGTTGAGTGATGCGCAGGCAGCTCACCACGGCAGCGACGCTGGCGAAAGCTCCCGCCAATACCAATGAAGCGTGTGTGCCGCTGGTGGGGAACAGGTTGAACATTAATGCCACCAGCGCCGCGCCGGAGGTTTGCCCCAACAGGCGCGCAGTACCAAGCATGCCACTGGCTCCGCCACTGCGGTGGCGTGGAGCGGCAGAAATAATGGTATGGTTGTTGGGCGACTGGAATAACCCAAAGCCCGCACCGCAAAGCACCATGCGCCAGATGATATCCATATCCGTCGGGTTATGTGGCAACAGTGCCAGCAGGAACAAACCGAGCGCGAAGGTCGCCAAACCAATCCCTCCCAGTAACCCCGCATGAACACGCTCCACCAGGCGGCCTGCAATCGGTGCCATCACGATAATGGCCAACGGCCAGGGCGTTAACAGCAAACCCGTCGCCACCTCGTCACGGCCCAGAGAGGCCTGCAGGAAGAAGGGCAACGACACCATAGCCAACATCTGGGCGGCAAAAGAGCAGATCGAGGTGCCCATCGACAGCGCAAAAATAGGGATGCGCAGCAGATCCACCGGCAGTAAAGGGGATGTCTGCCGCAACTGACGGCGCACAAAGAAGTAACCGATCACCAGCAATGCCGCGATTTCAGCGGCAATCAGCAGCAGACTTTGCCCCTGGGCAAAACCGCTAATGGCGGTGATCAGTAGACCAAACGTCAGGGCATTCATCAGCGCACTGGTGGGGTCAAAGCGCTGATTGCTGCTTTTCTGGCTATTAGCCGGCAGATATTTCATTCCCAGCATCAGTGCGACGATGCCGATCGGCAGATTGATGGCAAACAGCCACTGCCAGGAGGCCACGGATAAAATGGCGGCGGCGACCGTAGGCCCAGCGGCGGAAGAGAAGGCTACGATCAGCGAGTTTATTCCGATGCCACGGCCAAGAAAGCGTTGCGGATAGATAATGCGGATCAGTGCGGTATTGACGCTCATAATCGCCGCGGCACCAAACCCTTGCAGCACGCGTGCAATCGTCAGTGTTAATAGCGAATCGGACAGTGCGCAGAATAATGAAGTAATGCTGAATACCAGCAGACCAGCCTGATAGATACGGCGATAGCCAATCAGATCGCCCAAGGACGCCAGCGATAGCAACGAGATGGTGATCGCCAACTGATAGGCATTGACCACCCAGATCGAGCTGGCCGGGCTGGCGTTGAGATCGCGGGCGATGGTCGGCAAGGCCACGTTGGCGATAGCTCCGTCAAGTACTGAAACGGTAATGCCCAGCGCAATGGCCAGGATCGCTCCGTAGCGTTGCGGGACGGGTAAGCCGTCGGAATTAGCAAGCGTTGTCATGGAGATGGTTACTAAACAGGGGGAATATTATAATGCTAATCATATTTCCCGCCGAATGCACCCGCCGTTTCTGTGCTAAATGTAAAAGCAGTGGGATGTCTGCCGCTAATCCCATCAATAATGGCGAATATTGCGCAACTTCCATTGCATGGGGTGAAATGTTCCGATTATACTGAAACTCTTGTTCAAATTTCCTAAAACAAAAATAGTTAAGTTAAGGTATTAACCATGGCTAACGCAGATCTAGACAAACAACCGGATTCCGTTTCATCAGTGCTGAAAGTGTTTGGCATCCTGCAGGCACTGGGTGATGAGCGTGAGATCGGCATTACCGAGCTTTCACAGCGGGTAATGATGTCCAAAAGTACCGTTTACCGTTTCCTGCAAACCATGAAGTCGCTGGGTTATGTCTCACAGGAAGGGGAGTCGGAGAAATATTCGCTGACCCTCAAGCTGTTTGAACTGGGTGCCAAATCGCTGCAAAACGTCGATTTGATCCGCAGCGCGGACATCCAGATGCGTGAACTGTCTAACCAGACGCGTGAGACCATCCACCTGGGGGCGCTGGATGAAGACAGCATCGTCTATATCCACAAAATTGACTCCATGTATAACCTGCGTATGTATTCACGCATCGGTCGCCGCAACCCGCTACACAGCACCGCGATTGGTAAAGTCCTGCTAGCCTGGCGCGATCGCGGCGAAGTGGAAGAAATCCTGTCCCACGTCGAGTTTACCCGCAGCACTCCGCACACCATCGCCAGCGCCGCTGAATTACTGCCGCTGTTGGATAAGGTCCGTGAGCAGGGGTTTGGCGAAGATATCGAAGAACAGGAAGAAGGCTTGCGCTGCATCGCGGTGCCAGTGTTTGACCGTTTTGGCGTGGTGATCGCGGGCTTGAGCATCTCCTTCCCGACCATCCGCTTCTCTGAAGAAGGCAAAGAGGGCTACGTGGCGCAGTTGCACACCGCCGCTCGTCTGATTTCAGCGCAAATGGGTTATCACGACTACCCGTTTTAAGCTTGCCGCAGTTGTAGGGGGCCGAATATAGCTTCGCCCCTACGCTTTCCCTCCCAGCCTTTGTTATCTCTCTCGGTTTATAAAATCCCACTGTTCTGCTATCGGCCCATCTTGCACTCTTTGAACAAGTGACGTGGAATACCGGCAATGGCTGGGCGAATAGCAAAGAGGTCGCCAGAATCAGGGTATTCAGCCAGTTCAGAGCGCGTCATGGCAAAGCGCGCCGTAGTGATGAATAAGGTTTCCAAACCTTCCCCGCCAAAGCAGCAACTGGTGGGGCGCGGCACGGGCATGGCGACGCACTCGCCTAGGCTGCCGTTACGGTCGTAGCGCAGCAAACATCCTCCGTTGAACATACAGACCCACAATCCACCGGCTCGATCCAGGGCAATACCATCGGGACGTCCAAGTCCTGCCGGGGTTTCGGCGAAGCGCATTACGGCCTCCAGTTCCCCGTTGGGAGTGTATGCGGCCCGAAATATTGAACGTGCGATGGAATCGACAAAGAACAGCGTGTGGCCATCTTCCGACCAGGCCAGGCCATTAGGCAGCGCGATATTCCTCTGGATGGTTTGGGCGTTCAGTTCACTGTCATAGCGGTACAGCGCTCCGGCCTCACGGTTCGGCCCCTCGTGCATCAGGCCGGTAATAAAGCGTCCTTGCGGATCGCAGGCCCCGTCGTTGAACCGATAGCAGCCTTTGTTATGGACAGCGGTAGAGTGCGTGCGGACCACGCCTTCCTTGGGATCCAGAATGGCAACCCGCGTATCTTCGGTGAAGATCAGATTGCCTCTATCCGTAAGGGCCAAGGCACCGATGCGCGCCGTCGATTGATAGACGGATGCCACTCGTGCTTGCGGGGTCATGACGTTAATCTTGCCACCAGAGATATCGACGAAGTACAAAAGGCGGTTGTCTTTATCCCAGACTGGACTCTCGCCAAGGTCGGCACGGACTTCGGCGATCTTGTGCAGACGACACTCGTCACACATCGCCAAACTCCTTGATGCGCGGCCAATTGTGGGCGACATCCTCCACGCTGGCACACTCAATTCGCGACAGATCCGTAGGATAGGTTACGCCGGGGTTTTCACAAAAGCGGGTTGCAGTGAACTGACCGTTGCTGGCGCGCAGGATAACGCCTGTGTCCTGACATAACGAGCTGGCCAGATACAGCAAGCCCGGCACCACCCACTCGGGTTTTAGGTCTGTGGGTGGCTGTGTGATCCCCCACATACGGGTCTTGGCTACTGGAGAGATGGCGTTGACCAGAATGCCGTCCGGTTTTCCTTCCATACTCAGGGCATTCATGATGCCCACTTGGGCCATCTTGCCAGCGGCGTAGGCCGTCAGGCCTGGCTGCGCGTAGCGTTGATACATGGCACGGTCAGAGGTTGTCAGCACGATCCGTGGTGATGGGGAAAGCTTGAGATGCGCCCAGGCGTGCTTGCTCAACCAGATCGGCGTACGCACGTTGATGCCAAGGGAGCGCTCAAGGAATTCCTCTTCCTGTGTCTCAATGGGCTGATAGCCGACCCAACCCGCGTTGTGGATCAGGATATCCAGCGCGCCGAATTGCTCGATGGCCAGCGCTACGAGTTGTTGGCAGCCATCCTCGTTATCCAGGCGCCCGCTGTGGGTGATGAACGATCCACCGTCGACCTGCAAGGCATGTATCGCCTCGCTCATCACGTCTGGGTCAGCCCCGTCTCCGGTAAGGCTGGTTCCCAGGTCGCTAACGATTACCCGTGCGCCACGCTCCAAGAGGGCCTTGGCGTAAGCTTTCCCAAGTCCCCGGCCACCGCCAGTGACAATCGCTACCTTGTCTTTGAACGGCTCGTTTAAGCGTCGATCTGTCATCATGTACCTCCGTTTGGCAATAGCACGATGATGGAGCGACCGCTCCTGAGTGTAAAATATCTTATTTGTACCGAAACAAGACTTATCAGGTTTCAATCAAGGGCGAGATGCCATGGCATCTCGCACCTCATCAATCAGTTTGTCTCGAATAGGACAAGGCGAGTGCGGGTTCCAAGCCATCAGAAATTCCACATGCCGCAGTGCGTCTGGTGCATTGACCTGGATTGGCCGGAATACCACGTCTTTGCGACCCTCCTGCACCAACGACGCGGGCAACAGTGCAACGCCGAAGCCGCTGGCCACCAAAGCAACCAGAGTTTGCAGCTGACGCGCCTGTTGAGCAATGCATGGTATGAACCCTGCTGCTGCGCAAAGTTGAACCAGCTGGTCATGGAAGCCCTGGCCCAGGTGCCGTGGTGACGATACGAAGGCGTCATCTCGCAGTGCGGCCAGTGGAATGATCTCATGGCACGCGAGAGGGTGTGTGGCTGGCAGGCCAATCATGATGGGTTCTCGCAGAATGGACTCGAAGCGCAGCTCCGGAGCCGTCCTGCCCGGTGACCTCATGAAACCGAGCTCGGCGCGGCCATGTTCCAGTGCCTCGACCTGCTCTTGAGTCGTGGCCTCACGCATCGTGAAGGAGATGGCGGGGAATGCAGAGCGGAAGCGCTGCAATGCGCCTAGCAATGCGTCATAGGGGGCGATATTAATGAAGGTTAACGTGAGATGGCCTTCGATGCCTTGCGCGACTCGCCTGGTCTGTTCGACGCCTTCATCAAGCAGGCGCAACACTTTTCTTGCCGTTGCCAGAAAGTCGGTTCCAGCAGGCGTGAGCGACACGCTGCGATTGGTGCGTTCAAACAGGGGAGCGCCGATCTCATGCTCCAACCGACGAATAGCCTGACTCAACGGGGGTTGTGCCATATGCAGCCGTTGTGCTGCGCGATTGAAGTGTAATTCCTCGGCGACGGCGATGAACTGATGTAGCAGGCGCGTTTCAATCATAATGGGCTCCACGGATCCTATTTGCTACACACTAATACTAATGAGATATCATTGGCAGTCCTGGCGAAAAAAAACCGGCGCCTGGGCGCCGGTTCAGTTTGCGGATCAGTCTAGTATTACCGGTGAGCCAGTTCCGTTTCGTCTTCGCTGTCCATAATGGCTTTGTCGGTCTGCTTCATCAGTTGGCTGGTGACGGTACCTGCGGTCATCGAACCACTAACGTTCAGCGCGGTACGGCCCATGTCGATCAACGGTTCAACCGAAATCAGCAGGGCGACCAGGGTCACCGGCAGGCCCATCGCTGGTAGCACAATCAGCGCAGCAAAGGTCGCGCCGCCGCCCACACCGGCAACACCGGCTGAACTGACGGTAACAATGCCGACCAGCGTTGCGATCCACAGTGGATCCAGCGGGTTGATACCCACGGTTGGCGCAACCATCACCGCCAGCATTGCCGGGTAGAGACCCGCGCAACCGTTCTGACCAATAGTGGCACCAAAGGACGCTGAGAAGCTGGCAATCGACTCCGGCACGCCCAGACGGCGAGTCTGCGCTTCGACGTTCAGCGGGATGCTGGCAGCGCTGGAACGGCTGGTGAAGGCAAAGGTCAGCACCGGCCACGCCTTGCGGAAGAATTTCAGCGGGTTAACGCCGGTTAAGCTCAGCAGCAGACCGTGAACCACGAACATGATCGCCAGACCAAGGTAAGAGGCAACCACAAAGCTGCCCAGCTTGATAATGTCGTGGATATTGGAACCAGCAACGACCTTGGTCATCAACGCCAGTACGCCGTAAGGAGTCAGCTTCATCACCAGACGGACCAGCTTCATCACCCAGGCTTGCAGGGTATCGATAGCTACCAGCACGCGCTGGCCTTTCGGTTGGTCATCTTTAAGCAGTTGCAGAGAAGCCACACCGAGGAAGGCAGCGAAAATCACCACGCTGATGATTGACGTTGGGTTAGCCCCGGTCAGATCGGCAAACGGATTTTTCGGCACAAATGACAGGATCAATTGTGGCACACTCAGATCGGCCACTTTACCCGCGTAGTTGGTTTCAATCGCCGACAAACGAGCCGTTTCTTGTGTGCCCTGGACCAGACCCTCTGCGGTCAACCCGAATAGGTTGGTGACCAATACGCCCACCAGTGCGGCAATCAGCGTGGTAAACAGCAGGGTACCAATGGTCAGGAAGCTGATTTTGCCCAGTGAAGAAGCGTTATGCAACTTGGCTACCGCGCTCAGGATAGAGGCGAAAACCAGCGGCATCACGATCATTTGCAGCAGCTGTACATAGCCGTTACCGACGATGTTAAACCAGCCGATGGACTCTTTCAGCACCGGGTTGTCCGAGCCGTATACCAGTTGCAGTGCCAAACCGAACACCACACCCAGTGCCAGGCCAACCAGCACTTTTTTAGCCAGGCTCCATTGCTTATGGCGAGTTTGCGCCAACAGCAAAAGGAGGGCGGCAAAAACCAGCACGTTTAATACGAGCGGTAGATTCATCCCCAGTTTCTCCAATCTTGTTTTCTTATAATAAAAGGTGCCACGCACCGATGTAATGCGATGTAAATATCCTAACAGTTTGCGGTGCAGCGCACTTATATCCAAAAAGAATTTAATATAACTTTTGGCTTAAAATCGGTGATGTAATGAGCGGGAAGGTGGAAAAATAGGCGTTATTTTGTGATCACAGTCTAATATTTTTTATTTGCTCAAAATAGGACTGCACCGGAAGAGTGTAATCCCCTTGCCAGTAAATGGCGAAAGCCACCAGGCATAGACACAGCACCCGCTCCAGCTGGTTGCCTTTTTGTGAATTCAATATTGGCAAGCAGAAACGCCAGCGGCAGGGCCAAAGTAACGGCACGCCGGCAGGGGTGAGCATATCGGCCAGCAGGTGGCTGAAATACCCGATAATCATGGCGTGTAGCACGTCTGCGGGGATGGGCCAACCGCGCGGCACTTCTAGCTGAAATAGCCACATGCCGCCGACGATCGCCAGCAGGCTATGGGTGAAACCACGGTGACCAAAGGCGCGTGAGATTGGGATCGCGATCCAACGCAGGCGCTGGCCCAAGATGGATTTAGGGTGATCGATGTCGGGTAACAGCGACGTCAGCAGCGCGGCAGGAATGATGTGCCACCAATCGCCAGCGGCGAGCACGGGGGTCACCTCCGCTTTCTTGGCAAAGATCGCGCAGGCAACTGAAAATATGAGATGTCCTTCCGCGGTCATGTTGCTATATTCCGGCTACTAAACTGTTAATTTATCCAGTATATGGGAATTTTTACAGTTACGGAAGCGGTTACCCTGTAACGAGTTGTTAATTTTACGCCGTTTTACAAAGGGTTGAAACGGCGTGCTTGACGGGTAAGTTACACAGCTAGGCTCGTAATGTAGGGGCGCTGCAATGCTGCGTTCGCTCAACTTCGCGGGAAGATAATGTCGCAACCGGCCTGCGCCAGCCCAATCGCAATGCCTTGTCCCAGGCCGATATTGCAGCCGGTGATCAGCGCCACTTTTCCCGTTAAGTCGAAGGAATTCAGAATGATAGTAATTCTCTCTAGCCGTGAAGGAAGAAAGCACCGGGCTTACGACGGCTACTGCGTGGCAGTGACAGTGTCACCGATTCGCCCGGTGTTTTCTTTATGCGATTAGCATAATTTGAATGGGATGTTAATTCAATAAAAATGAAATTACGTTTTGTTTTTTTTGGAGAAAGGGCACCGGCAGGACCGATGCCGTCAAGGTCAGGCCAGGTGGGCGGCGGTCAACTGCTCGAGGCTTTGCAACTTAAGGTCAGCCAAGGCCCAGCGCGGATCCTGGCTGTATTCGTGCGAAGGGATCACGATCGATTTCATACGCGCCGCTTTGGTGGCAATCATACCGTTGAAGGAGTCTTCCAGAGTAATGCAGTGCTGTGGATCGCTGCCCAGGCGTTCGGCGGCGATCAGATAGACTTCCGGGTGAGGTTTGCTGTAGGGCAGGTATTCGGCCGAAACCAACTGATCGAAATAGCTCTCCAGATCGAACATCTTCAGCACTTGCTGCTGCATATGTAGCGGAGAGGCGGAGGCCAGCCCAATATTCAAATCCAGGCTACGGCACAGTTCCAGCGCTTGTTGCACCCCAGGCAGCAACGGGCGCTTTTCCCGTACCAACTCGATGGCCCGCTCGATAATGCGGCCAGCGACTTCCTCCTGAGAGGGGCCTTGCCACGGCATGGCCTGGAACCACATCCGCACCACCAGATCGATGCGTAAACCTAGCGTATCCGGAAGTTTGTGACGGTCAGACAGATCCAGCCCCAATGAGCTAAAAATGTCCATTTCCGCCTGTAACCATAGGGGTTCAGAGTCGATCAGTAGACCGTCCATATCAAAAATTGCGGTTGCTATGCGTTGCGAATAAGCCATTAACAATTAACTCCTGCAGCACCAGTAAAAGAAAATGTTTTCGCCACTCTATCATTTTTGTTCAGGCACCTGCACCCTTCGGGCCGGGGGGTTATCTCAAAGTGCTGGATCTCACTGGATTCAGACTGGAAGACGAAGAAAACGGTGGGCGAGTTTCATTAACTACAGGTAGACTTAGCGCAACAACGGTTACGTCGCTTACAAGGGGAACACATGACGTATCAACAGGCTGGGCGCGTTGCCATCTTGAAACGCATTTTCGGATGGGTCGTTTTCATCCCGGCGTTACTTTCAACGCTGGTTTCACTGCTGGGTTTTGTTTATCAACACAGTGAGAAGTCCAGAGGGATCAACGCCGTGATGCTGGATTTTGTCCACGTTATGGTCGACATGGTGCGGTTCAATACGCCATTCCTGAATATTTTCTGGTACAACTCACCGGTACCGGACGTGGATAAGAGCCTGTTTAGCGGCGCTAATCTGATGTTTATCATTATCTATTTCCTGATTTTTGTCGGCCTGGCATTGCAGACTTCCGGTGCGCGCATGTCGCGTCAGGTGAAGTTTATCCGTGAGGGACTGGAAGATCAGATGATCCTCGAACAGGCCAAGGGCAGCGAAGGGCACACGCGTGAGCAATTGGAAGAGCGGGTGACGTTGCCGCACCACACCATCTTGCTGCAATACTTCCCGCTGTATATCTTGCCGGTGGTGATCGCCGTGGTGGCTTATTTCGTGCTCAAGCTGCTAGGGCAAATGGCCGGAGTGGCCTAGATCTGAAATTAAAGGGCGGCACCAATGTGCCACCCTTTATATTACAGCGTTTCTGGATGGAGCAACTTGTCGATGGCCCGTTGTGCCATGACCAGATGTTGCCCGCCAAACAGGTTGCTGCGATTGAGCAGATAATACAACTGATACAGCGGTTGACGTTCTATAAACCCGGCCTCCAGCGGCCACACGCTCTGATAGCCGTCATAAATCTGGGCGGGCAAATCGGGATAAAGCGGCAGCATCGCCAAATCACACTCTCTGTCGCCCCAGTAACAGGCTGGATCAAACAGCAAAGGCCCATCGGCGGCCTGAGCACAGTTGGCAGGCCACAAATCGCCGTGCAGCAGGGAGGGCTGTGGCTGATGGTTTTGCAAGCGTAGGTACACCACGTCGATAATTTCGTCGATATCACCGAAGGTCATGCCCTTTTCCGCTGCCAGCTGTAGCTGCCAGCCTATGCGTTGCTCGGCAAAAAATTCCGCCCAGCGGCGTTGCCAGGCGTTGGGCTGCGGCGTGGTGGAAAGATGGTTATCGAAGTCGAGGCCGAACTGCGGTTGTTCGCTCCATTGGTGCAGGCGGGCCAGCTGTTGGCCGAGACAGTGCGCCCCGTGCGCATCCAGCGGCTTAAGGAGTTGATACTCCAGCAGCAGGAAACTGTAATCGCGATCGCTGCCAACCCCATACACTGCGGGGACACGCACGGTCTTGCTGCGCGCCAACAGCGCCAGTTGGTCTGCCTCTGCGGTGAATATCGGCAGCATTTCGCGGGCATCACATTTAACAAACACCTCGCTGTCACCGTAACTCACGCGCCACGCCGGGTGGATTTCTCCCCCAGGAAGTTCAGTCCTTTCGCGGATTTCTGCGCTGCCAAGATGTTCACTCAACAGACGGCTAACGGCTTGCCACATAGTAATCCCCTTCTGTGTTGCCTGCGATTTCATTAGGTTAGCGTCTTTCCTGCGGCGAAAACACGATGTGGCGCACAGCTGCGCCATCTATTGACGAAAATATCATCGCCGCGTGTCTGGTCAAAGTATATACGCTATTGATTAATTTAAGTACGTCTCAGCTTGCAACTTGGCAAAAGCTCGACGATGTTTAGACGTTACTTTCAAACCAATCAATTTTCACGGGAGTGGGCAATGGAGCCGAGTCAGCAGTGGCAGCGCGGTGAGTTTCGTATCAACAGTGATAAAAGCGAGTTGGACCTGGCTGTCACCCACGCTTTTTTGGCGACTACCAGTTGGGCGCAGGGGATCTCGTTGACAACGGTGCAGCAGTCGATCGACAACAGCCTGTGTTTTGGCCTTTATCATCAGCGCCAGCAGATTGGTTTTGCCCGGCTGGTGACGGACTACTCCACGTTCGGCTATTTGTGTGACGTGTTCGTCATCCCCGAGTTTACGCGGCAGGGGCTGGCCAAATGGTTGATGGCCTGCATGCTGGAGCATCCGGTGTTACAACGCTTGCGGCGCATTATGTTGGTGACCAGCAGTGCCCCGGGGCTGTATCAACAGGTAGGCTATCAGCCGGTCAATAAGCAGGACTTTGTCTGGCAGAT
This sequence comes from Serratia sp. ASV30, assembly GCF_016428815.1. NCBI lineage: Bacteria > Pseudomonadati > Pseudomonadota > Gammaproteobacteria > Enterobacterales > Yersiniaceae > Serratia > Serratia sp. ASV30. The sequence goes on from NZ_JAELTL010000045.1 coordinate 37,186, forward strand.
CGCACGGCCCGATATTTATCAGCAGCAATAAATGGGCGCCGCATGCGGCGCCTACGGGGTGGTTTTAACTACGGTGATTTCGTGACGTTGCACGGGTTTGAAGTGGCTATAGAGCAGGGCGATGACAAACAGCAGCGCCTGCACGATCACGATGCACGGCCCGGTTGCGCCGTCGATATGAAAGCTGATCAGCGTGCCCAGCACGCAGGAAAAAACCGAAGCGACGGTGGCGACGATCAGCATCCGGTTGAAACTTCGGCACAGGGTGAATGCAATGATCCCCGGTGCGATCAGCATCGCAATCACCAGGATCACTCCCACCGCCTGTAGCGAGGCCACAATGGTTAACGCTAGCAGGCACAGTAAGCCGTAGTGCAGTAACTTCACTGGCAGACCAATGACGCGCGCATGGTTCGGATCGAAACAGTAGAGCATAAAGTCCTGGCGCTTGAGCAGCACGATCGCCAGCGTGATCCCGGCGATCCACAATGTTTGCTGCAGTTCACCGTCGGTGATCCCCAGCATATTGCCGAACAGGATATGGCTGAGGTGTTGATCGGTATCTATGCGGGCAAACAGCACCAGCCCAAAGGCAAACATGCCCGAGAATACGATTCCCATCACCGTATCCTCCTTTACCCGGCTGTGTTCTTTCAGATAACCCGTCGCGACCGCGCAGAAAATGCCGGAAAGAAATGCGCCAATCGCCAGCGGAATACTGAACACAAAGGCCAGCACGATGCCGGGAAGCACAGCGTGAGAAATGGCATCTCCCATCAGTGACCAGCCCTTCAACACCAGATAACAAGACAGCACGGCGCAGACGACACCGGTGACGATAGCCGCGATGATGGCGCGCTGCATAAAGGGATAGGCAAACGGCTCAGAGAACCATTGCAACAGGAGTTCCATCAGTTGCCCTCCGGAGAATTGCCACGGGTGACGCGGCGTTTTGAGGCTAACAGCCCGTGCTTCGGTGCGAACAGGAAGGCCGACAGGAACACCAGCGTTTGCAACGTGACGATCACGCCGCCGGTTGCCCCGTCGACGAAGAAACTTAGATAGGCACCCAGGCCGCTGGTCAAGGCGCCGATCGCGATGGCGATAATCACCAGCCGACCAAAACGGTCGGTCAGCAGATAGGCGGTAGCACCGGGAGTGATCACCATGGCGATCACCAGAATGGCGCCGACGGTTTGCAGTGCGGCCACGGTACAAGCGCTCAGCAGGGTAAAGAACAGGATCTTCAACTTTAATGGCGAAAGCCCGATCGATACCGCGTGGTTCTCGTCGAAAAATACCGCCAGCAGGTCTTTCCACACCAGGCATAAGATCAGTAACGAAACGCCGATAATAATCTCCACCTGTAACACGTCTTCATCTGCGATACCGAGAATATTGCCGAAGATGATCGACTGCACGTTCACCGAGGTGGGATTGAGTGAAATAATCAACAGGCCGACGGCGAAAAAGGTGGAGAAAATAAAGCCGATAATCGCATCCTCGCGCAGGCGGGTAACGTGGCGTACCAACGTCATCGCCAGCGCGGCCAACATACCAGTGAAAAATGCACCGGCTGCATAGGGCAGGCCAAGGGCATAGGCACCGGCCACGCCAGGCACCACGGAGTGGGAAAGCGCATCCCCCATCAACGACCAGCCTTTCAGCATCAGATACGCCGACAGAAAAGCGCAGGCCGCACCGACGATGGCGCTGACCCACATCGCCTTGACCATGTAGTTGTAGTTGAACGGCTGTAGCAGGAGTTCGAGCATCAGGGATTATTCTCCTTTTGCTGACTTTGCGCTGGAGGATCGCTCTTGGTATGGCCATAAAACACCGCAGGGCGTTCGTCATCGGTTAATACCGTCACGGTGCGGGGATCGTTGTCATCGTGCAAATCGGGACCGGAGAGGTTGATATGGCGCAATACACCACCGAATGCCAGTTCCAGATTGCTTTGCGTGAACGTGGTCTCGAGCGGGCCGGCGGCCAGCACGGTACGGTTAATCAGGATCACCCGATCGCAAAACTCCGGCACGCTGCCAAGGTTGTGGGTCGATACCAGGATCAGGTGTCCCTCATCGCGCAGCGAACGTAACAGCTCGATAATGGCGTTCTCGGTTTTGACATCCACGCCGGTAAAAGGCTCATCAAGCAGTAGCACCGTTCCCTGCTGAGCCAGGGCACGGGCCAGGAATACACGTTTTTTTTGCCCGCCGGAAAGCTCGCCGATCTGTCGGCTACGCAGCTCACTCAGGCCAACGCGCTCCAAGGCCTTATCGACCCGTAGCCGGTCTTCCTTGGTAGGAATGCGCAAGAAGTTCATTTTACCGTAGCGGCCCATCATCACCACGTCTTCCACCAGCACCGGGAAGTTCCAGTCAACTTCTTCGGTTTGCGGCACGTAGGCGATAATATTTTTCTTCAGCGCGGCGACAACCGGTTGCCCGCTCAGCATCACTTGGCCAGATGTCGGTTTTACCAGGCCCATGATGCTTTTGAAGAGGGTCGATTTTCCGCTGCCGTTAACCCCCACCAGCGCACAGATCGAACCACCGCTAAGGGTAAAACTGGCGTTATGGATCGCCGTATGGCCGTTGTTATAGGTGACCGATACGTCATCCACGCTGAGCTCAGGGCGGATAAAGGTCTCTGCACTCATTGATTGAATCCTTTGGCGATGGTCTGCACGGTGGCATTGAGCAGATCGATATAGGTGGGCACCGGCCCGTCGGCGGCAGACAGCGAATCGACGTACAGCACGCCGCCGTATTGTGCGCCGGTTTCTTTGGCCACCTGCTTGGCAGGTTTATCCGAAATGGTGCTTTCGCTGAACACCACCGGAATGTGGTTGGCCCGCACGGTATCAATCACCCGGCGCACCTGCTGCGGTGAACCCTGTTCGTCTGCGTTGATCGGCCACAGATAGACTTCTTGCAGTTGATAATCTTTGGCGAGATAGCTAAAAGCACCTTCGCTGGTTACCAGCCAGCGCTGGGCTGACGGAATACGCGACAAACGCTCGCGTAGCGGGGCATCCAGCGCCGCGATTTTTTCAGCGTAGGCTTTGGCATTGCGGTTATAGGTTTCCGCGTTATCAGGATCGTGCTGTACCAGCGCTTTGCGGATGTTCTCGATGTAGATCAGCGCATTGCTTGGCGACATCCAGGCATGGGGGTTTGGATTACCGTTATACGGGCCTTCGTGGATCGGTAGCGGGGTGATCCCCTCGGTCACTACGGCGGCGGGCACTTGTTTGATATTTTCGAAGAAACGTTGGAACCAGCGCTCCAGGTTCATTCCGTTCCATAAAATCAGATCGGCGTGCTGTGCCTTAACGATATCGCGCGGCGTGGGCTGATAGTCGTGGATTTCCGCCCCAGGCTTGGTGATGGACTCTACCACCGCGGCGTCGCCTGCCACGTTCTGGGCGATATCCTGGATAATGGTGAAGGTTGTCACCACGCGCAGCTTGTCCTTTGCCAAAGCCGGTTGGCTCACAGCAATAACGCTGAGGCATACGCAGAGCAGGGCAAGGGGGCGAAAGTGGGACAAGCTAAAACGACGACGAGTAAATACGTTGTTTTTCATTGGCATGATGACGTCTCCTGATTCAAATGAAAATGATTATCAATATCAATTGAGCGGAAGTCAAGCATCACCCAGCTTTGCCAAGGGGTTAGTTTGTTGTTAATGAAATAGTACCGCCGTGTGAGTTATAACATTTTATGTATCGGGATGTAACCGCTTAAAGTAGTCACTGCCAGTGACTATCTCCACCTCGGGTTTTGCCCCCAATGCCACCTCGCCCAACCCCTGTGCCAACTGTTTTACATCTTCTTGATTTAATGGCGTTGTTAGCGAAAAACTGTTGATCCCCAGCTCATGGGGTACGCCATTGCTGTCGCTGAGCATGGTGGAAAAACCGGCCAGCGTCATTTGTCCGGTTAATTTGGCTAAATCGGTTAAGCTCTGTTCCGGATAGGTGAAAGACACCACAAATCCTATGGACGAAGATTGACTCATAAATCACCTCTTGGTATATGGATAGCCTGAGAATAGACCAAAAAAGTTATGCAGGTATCCTTACCAGTTGTATATGCTACGCAACTCATTGAAAGGAGTGAGGGATTCTGTGAAAACAAAAATAGGTTGCCTGATGGCAATCGTACTATTAGCCGGTTGTGCGAAAGATCCGCAAACAACCGGCAACCAGACAGGCAGTGGCACTTCGGGCGGTTGGCTAAAAACCCCACCGCAAACATCAAGCAACCGTACCGGTACACCGGTCGCTTATAACGATTATATCCGTCAGGCCGCCAGCAACTATGGCGTCGATGAAACGCTGATTAAGGCGATCATTCAGGTGGAGTCCGGGTTTAACCCGAATGTGGTCAGCACCTCGAATGCCGTGGGGCTCATGCAGCTGAAAGCCTCAACCGCTGGACGTGATGCTTACCGTATGAAGGGAAAGAACGGACAGCCAAGTTCACGTGAGTTGAAGGATCCGGCGGTCAATATTGATCTGGGAACAGCCTATATCAATATTCTTCAAAGCCAGCAGCTAGCCGGGATCACTAATCCACAAACGTTACGTTATGCCACCATCGTTTCCTATGTGAACGGGGCTGGCGCGATGTTACGGACCTTCTCATCAGATAAACGTGTGGCGGTAAACCGCATCAATCAGATGAGCCCGGACGAGTTTTATCAGCATATCCAGAAGAAGCACCCGGCACCGCAAGCGCCGCGTTACTTGTGGAAGGTTACCACCGCTTATCAAGCGATGGCCTACTAGCCTAAGATTGTCTACGGCTGGCCTCGCTAAGGGGCCGGTTTTGCTATTTCTTGCCGGTAAAAATGTGCTACACATCCCATTTCCGCTGTTCTCCCGCCTTTTGAACTAAAAAACCGCACAAATTGTTAATTTTACATTAACAAAGAAAACTTTACGTTCAATCAAATAGTTACCGGTAACATTGCTGCCAAAGCTCACATTCTGGCCTTCAAAAAATAAACAATTACGTAACAATATATGTTTAAACTCCGTATAGACCGCGAGGTTGAGGTTAAATAGTTGTGATTTTTTTTGGAAGGAATGTGCTATGTCGAACGATAAAACCAACAACTCCCGGCGTGATTTCTTGCTGAAGTCGATGACGCTGATCCCCGCAGCCGTTATCGGTGGCTGCGGTGTGAGTGCCCTGACGGCGGCCACACCGGTGCTTGCCGCTAGCGATACTCCCAAGCAGACTGACTATCAACCTACTTTCTTTACCCCCGAAGAGTGGGCCTTTGTTCAGGCGGCGGTTGCGCGTTTGATCCCTGCGGACGAGCGCGGCCCGGGCGCTTTGGAAGCCGGCGTGCCGGAGTTTATCGATCGGCAGATGAATACGCCTTATGCCACCGGTTCAATCTGGTACATGCAAGGGCCGTTCAATCCCGATGTCGCACCGGAAATGGGTTATCAACTACCGTTGGTGCCGAAACAGATTTATAACCTCGGTATCAGCGATGCGGATGCCTACAGCAAGAAAACGACAGGTAAAGTATTCGCCGAGCTGGATGGCGCACAACAGGATGCGCTGTTGCAGAAGTTCGAATCCGGTGAGGCCGATTTTGCGCAACTGCCTGCCAAGCTGTTCTTCTCTTATCTATTACAAAATACCCGTGAAGGTTTTTTCAGCGATCCGATCCATGGCGGTAACAAAGAAATGGTGGGATGGAAGCTGATTAATTTTCCGGGCGCACGCGCTGACTTTATGGACTGGGTTGAGCGAGGGGAACGTTATCCCTTCCCACCGGTATCGATTCGTGGGGAGAGAGGATAATTATGGCAACGGTAATGAAGAAGCAGGATGTGGTGATCGTCGGTTTTGGTTGGGTTGGTGCCATTATGGCCAAGGAGTTGACCGAGGCCGGGCTGAACGTGGTGGCGCTTGAGCGTGGCCCGATGCGCGATACCTACCCAGACGGCTCCTACCCGCAGGTGATCGATGAGCTGACCTATAATATCCGCCGTAAGCTGTTCCAGGACCTTTCCAAAAGTACGGTGACCATCCGTCACAACACCAGCCAAACCGCAGTGCCTTATCGCCAGTTGGCGGCTTTCCTGCCAGGCACCGGCGTGGGTGGAGCGGGTCTGCACTGGTCTGGCGTGCATTTCCGTATCGATCCTATCGAGCTGCGTATGCGCAGCCATTATGAAGAGCGCTACGGCAAAAATTTTATTCCAAAAGACATGACGATCCAGGATTTTGGGGTGAGCTACGACGAGCTGGAGCCGTTCTTCGATAAGGCCGAGAAGGTATTCGGCACCTCAGGCACTGCCTGGTCGGTGAAGGGGCAGTTGGTGGGTAAAGACAAAGGCGGAAACCCCTTTGCACCAGACCGTTCCGACCATTTCCCACTGCCAGCGCAGAAGAACACCTTCTCCGCGCAGCTGTTTGAAAAGGCGGCGCGTGAAGTGGGTTATCACCCTTACAATCTGCCCTCTGCCAATACCTCAGATTCCTATACCAATCCCTATGGCGCGCAGATGGGTCCTTGCAACTTCTGCGGTTATTGCAGCGGTTATGCCTGCTACATGTATTCCAAGGCCTCGCCAAACGTCAATATCCTGCCAGCACTGCGCATGGAGAAGCGCTTTGAGCTGCGTACCAACGCCAACGTGCTGAAGGTTAACCTGACCGCCGACAAAAGCCGGGCGACCGGGGTCAACTATATCGATGCCCAGGGGCGCGAGATTGAACAACCTGCCGATCTGGTGATCCTCGGAGCCTTCCAGTTCCACAATGTGCACCTGATGCTGCTCTCCGGCATTGGCAAACCTTACGACCCACAGACCGGTGAAGGGGTGGTTGGGCGTAATTTTGCCTACCAGAACATGACTACCATCAAGGCGTTCTTCGATAAGGATGTCCACACCAACCCGTTTATCGGCGCTGGCGGCAACGGCGTCGGTGTGGATGATTTTAACGCGGATAACTTTGACCACGGCAAAGAAGGCTTTGTCGGTGGCTCACCATTCTGGGTTAACCAGGCGGGTACCAAACCGATCTCCGGCCTGCCGACGCCTCCTGGCACTCCAGCCTGGGGCAGCAAGTGGAAAGCCGCGGTGGCGGATGCTTATACGCACCATGTCTCTATGGATGCGCATGGCGCGCACCAGTCTTATCGTAGCAATTACCTCGATCTCGATCCGGCCTATAAAAACGTCTTTGGTCAACCTCTGCTACGGATGACCTTCGACTGGCAGGAAAACGACATCAAGATGGCGCAGTTTATGTTTAACAAGATGGCTCCGATTGCCAAGGCGATGAACCCGAAACTGATTTCCGGCAGCCCGAAAAATGCCAACAGCCATTTCGATACCACCAGCTATCAAACTACGCACATGAACGGCGGTGCGGTGATGGGAGAAGATCCCAAGACCAGCGCGGTAAACCGTTATCTGCAAAGCTGGGACGTGCATAACGTGTTCTCGATCGGCGCATCGGCCTTCCCGCAGGGGCTAGGCTACAACCCGACCGGCACCGTTGCCGCGTTGGCCTATTGGTCTGCCCGTGCCATTCGCGAGCAGTATCTGAAAAACCCAGGCCCATTGGTGCAGGCATGAGGAGGCGAGTGATGAAAGCTTTGGTTCCCGCACTGGTTCTCAGTGCACTGAGTTTTTCCGTTTTGGCGCAGGACGCGGCGGACAGCAGCGAATTGCTCAAACGGGGTGAATATCTGGCACGTGCCGGTGACTGTGTGGCCTGTCATACCAATGGTAAAGACGGCGTGCCCTTTGCGGGTGGTTTGGCGATGGAAACGCCGATTGGCACTATCTATTCCACCAACATCACCCCGGACAAAACAACCGGGATTGGCGATTACAGTTTTGAAGATTTCGACAATGCGGTACGTAAAGGTGTCGCCAAGAACGGCAGCACTCTGTACCCGGCGATGCCTTATCCTTCTTTTGCGCTGGTAAAAGAGGAGGATATGCGTGCCATGTACGCATATTTCATGCACGGCGTGCAACCCGTCGAACAAGCGAACAAAGACTCCGATATTCCCTGGCCGCTGTCCATGCGTTGGCCATTGCGCATCTGGCGTTCGATGTTTGCACCCACGCCTGCCGATTTCTCGGCAAACGCTAACGCCGATCCGGTTATCGAACGTGGTCGCTATCTGGTCGAAGGCCTTGGGCACTGTGGGGCATGCCATACGCCGCGTAGCCTGACCATGCAAGAGAAAGCATTGAGCAACACGGAAGGGGATGACTACCTGTCTGGCAGTAACGCGCCGATCGACGGTTGGGTGGCATCCAGCCTGCGTGGCGATAATAAAGATGGCCTAGGCACCTGGAGCGAGAGTGAACTGACCGAGTTCCTGAAAACCGGCCGCAACGATAAGTCTGTGGTTTTTGGTGGCATGAGCGACGTGATCGAACATAGCCTGCAATATCTCAGCGATGAGGATTTGACCGCGATCGCCCGCTATCTGAAAACCTTACCGCCGAAAGACGGTAAACAGCAGGCCGCACCGGTTGAAGACAGCGTTGCCAAAGATTTGTGGCGTGGTAACGACAGTAAGCCCGGAGCCGCGCTGTACGTCGATAACTGCGCCGCTTGTCATCGTACCGATGGTGTTGGTTACAAGCGCGCCTTCCCGGCGCTGAAGGGCAACCCGGTGGTGCAGACCGAAGACGCGACTTCGCTGATCCACATTGTGTTGGTCGGCAATACCACGCCAGCGGTGAAGGGAGCAGTTTCCAATCTCACCATGCCGCCGTTTGGCTGGCGCTTGAACGACCAGCAGGTGGCGGACGTGGTGAACTTTATCCGTTCGAGCTGGGGGAACAATGCCAAGGCCATCAGTGCCTCCGATGTGGCTGACGTGCGTAAGGATCGTTCAATAATCCGCGATGAGAAGGCGATGGGCAGTTCTGCTGTCCCAGAGCCAGCGCCGCTGGGTGCCAAGTAAGCTTCCCAAGGGCCTCGTTCGAGGCCCTTTAATCGTCTTAATTATCCTTAAATAAATTAGATTTGTTAATCATTTCAGGGTGGTTGATTTTTAATCACCTTTATCGGTGTGTTCCTAGGGTTTTAAGCTATTTTATCTGAGTATTTTACCTTTTAGCGAGATGTTTAACTTCATATTTCATATATGTCATTGTTATTGATTAGGTTGTTGTGGGTTTTTTAGGTGGTGAATAAAAATTTCATTAATGTTATTAATGTTAATCGTAAGGGGGAATTGAAATTAAAGGGAGGTTAGGGGCGTGATGGTAATAGTTTTATTGATAGTAGTGTACGTTTCCGTCGCTTTTGAGGTCGATAGGCGTAAGCGTATCTGTATTAGTCTTGGTAAAAAATATACCTACAGAAAGCGCATCAAGTTCAAAAGGAAATGTGTAAGGTTAATCGATACGCTGCTTTTCCGAACATGATAAGTTGCGGTTTACCCTATTTGCTGTCTCTTATACACATCTGACGCTGCCGACGATGCCAACTAAAAAAGTGGTTTGGGGGGGGGGGGGGGGGGGGGGGGGGGGGGGGGGGGGGGGGGGGGGGGGGGGGGGGGGGTGGGGGGGGGGGGGGGGGGGGGGGGGGGGGGGGGGGGGGGGGGGGGGGGGGGGGGGGGGGGGGGGG